>JAQUHM010000424.1 GCA_028683595.1 Geobacteraceae bacterium
AGTATCTGCATAACTGTCAGAGCAAGCGGCACATTGAGCATTATCTGGAGAATGAACGGCCAGGCCTCCGGCATATTGCTGGTAAAGATATAAGCCACAAACTTCTTGATATTGGCATATACCCCCCGCCCCTCCTCAATGGCATTAACGATGGAGGCAAAGTTGTCGTCGGCAAGAACCATATCGGCAGACTCCTTTGCGACATCTGCTCCGGAAAGTCCCATGGCCACACCGATATCAGCCTTTTTCAGGGCCGGAGCATCATTCACCCCATCACCGGTGACGGCCACCACGTTCCCAGCCTCTTGGAGTAAACTCACGACCCGCAGCTTGTGCTCTGGTGCAACCCGGGCAAAAATAATTTCACCTTCCAGTGCCGTTCGCAATGCAGCATCATCCATGGCATCCAACTCGGGACCGGAAATAAGCCGCGGCTGTCCGCTTCCGACAATTCCGATCCGACGCGCTATACTTTCCGCCGTGAGGCCGTAGTCACCGGTAATCATGACAACACGTATTCCTGCACGACGGCACCTTTCCACCGCCTCGGCAACCTCTTCTCGCGGGGGATCCAGCATCGCAATCAGTCCAAGAAAGACCAGATCATGTTCAACGTTTTCCGCAGTATAATCACCAAGGCCCGGAGAAAGCGGTCGCCAGGCCACGGCGAGCACTCGAAGGCCGCCACCGGCATACTCGTCATTGGCCCTTATTACCTCTGCGCAAATTTCGTCGGTCAGAGGCCGATCCTCACCCGCTATCCGTATACTGGTTGAAAGAGTCAAAATCTCTTTCGGAGCGCCCTTTACAAAGACGATCATGCCTGATTCCAGGTTCGCACCGCTGAAGTCGCAAGCCCCCTCCCACCCCGGGATACCCCGATACTCATGAATGGTGCTCATTCTTTTACGGCGGGAATCAAAGGGAATATCCCGCAACCGCGGCAGCTTTTCACTTTCCTGTTCCGGATCGACCCCTCCTTTGAGCGCAGTCACTTTCAGCGCTGCTTCCGTTGGATCTCCAAGCACCGTCCAGGAGGAAACGGTTTCGTCCGGGGGAATGATGCGGGAATCGTTGCAGAGAGAGGAGGCAATCAGAAGCTGACGAAGTTCTCCCGTAACAGGATGCTCGACAACCTTGTTTTTCTCGGCAAATCGCCCTACAGGAGCATAACCTGAGCCGCTCACCGAAAACCTCCGACCGGCAACCCAGATATCACGTACCGTCATCTCATTCTGGGTAAGGGTACCGGTCTTATCGGTACATATCACCGTGCAGGACCCAAGGGTTTCCACCGAGGAAAGTTTTTTGATCAGGGCGTTGCGCTTGGCCATCCGCTGGACACCCATGGCCAGGGCAAGTGTCACGGTAGGGAGCAGCCCCTCCGGAACAAACGCCACCACCATTCCCAAAGCAAAAAGAAATCCGGAACTCAGTGGCCTCTGAAGAACGATGACCGACAGGATAAAGAATACCACCCCGATACCGACAGCCAGAGCTGTCACCACCCTGGTCATCCGATTGATCTCCTTCTGTAGCGGACTCAGCTCCTCTTCTATGCTCAAGGTAAGGCGCGCGATCTTGCCGAATTCTGTTTCCATACCGGTGGCAAACACCACGGCCCTTCCGTTTCCCGATGCCACGCTGGTGCCGGCAAAAACCAGATTGGGAAGCTCGGAACAGGCCATGCCGGTCTGCTGAACCGTTTCAGCAGTTTTGCGCAAGGGATGCGACTCACCGCTTAGGGCAGACTGATCCACCCTCAACTCAGACTCCTGAACAAGTCGCCCGTCAGCAGAGATATGATCCCCTTCGACAACTAGGATCACATCCCCAGGCACCAGTTCCTCCGCCGGTATTTTCTGCTGGCCCCCTTCCCTGAGAACAGTAACGCTGACCGGAAGGAGCCTGCGCAACGCTTCCATGGCCTTTTCCGCTTTGAACTCCTGCCAGAACGAGAAAACCCCATTGATAACAATAACTGCCCAGATTGCCCAACCCAACTGCGGCAGCCGGGCAACAAAAGCAAAGATTCCACCGACCCAAAGCAGAATGGCCATTACATGGGTAAAGTTGCCGAGAAACTTGATGAACAGGGACTTTCTTCGGACATCCCGAATAGCGTTATAACCGAATATCTTCCGGCGAGCTGCCACCTCATCCCGACTCAAGCCGTTCAGGCCGCTCGCGAGCACACGATACACCTCCGCGACCGGCAGGGCATGGATTGAATTGCGAAGATCGGTTTCATATGGTATCTCTGATATGTCTTTCATTTCTCACGGTGTGATTGCAGTTTTTATCAAGCTAACCGATACTCATGGAAATCGCAGGATGAAATACCCATAAAACAAAGTGTACCCTATAAGTTCTTTCAGTCACCTGGAGGAAATTTCAGAACAGGACTAATTATTCTGACTCACAAGAGCAGCCTGTTTCACCTGGAGATAAATTCTTGCCCACCACTGTTGAATTTAACGAAGCACTTCTCGACAGCCATCTCGTTATCGATGCCCGCACCCCTCTAGAATTTGAGGAAGACCACATTCCCGGGGCTGTAAACATCCCGCTTCTTGATAACGACGAACGGATTGAAATCGGCATCCTTTATAAGCAGCAAGGCCCTCACAAGGCAAGACTGCGCGGACTGGAAATGACCGCAGCACGTTTTCCCGAAATGGTCGCAACAATTGCAAAAATAGCTGGTAACCATCCCATTGTCGTCTACTGCTGGCGCGGTGGGCTTCGCAGCAAAACCATAACCTCGATTCTCGATCTGAGCGGTTTTCATGCCGTTCAACTCCAGGGTGGCTACAAATCGTACCGCGCCCATGTTTCAGACTATTTTGACCGGTTCCGCCCCAGCGGCCCCATGGTCGTATTGCACGGACTCACCGGGTCCGGCAAGACAACTTTCCTGCATACCATAAACAAAAACTGCTATACGGTTATCGACCTGGAAGGTCTGGCAAGGCACAGGGGTTCTGCTTTCGGGGCACTCGGAATTTCCCAGAACCTGAGCCAGAAGCATTTTGAAAGCATGCTCTGGAACGAGCTGCGAGAATCCCCCCCGGGAAGACCGATTATCCTTGAGGGAGAGAGCCGTAGAATCGGCAGGATATCCCTTCCGGGAAATTTCTACGAGGTCATGGGCGAGAGTATCAAGATCTGGTGTGAGACATCCATGAATACACGAATCGATCGTCTGATCACCGAGTAT
>JAQUHM010000425.1 GCA_028683595.1 Geobacteraceae bacterium
ATAACTTCCATTTAGAATAGCGGCAACATCCTCGGTAAAAACCAACTCCTCGTCAGTGGGGATAACAAAAACCTTAACAGGTGAATCATCAGTCGAAATTAGACATTCACTGCCCTTGACCGCTTCGCGATTTCTTTCTTTATCCAGGAATATCCTCATATGTCCAAGCCCTTCTAAGGCCTTCTCCCGAATCTGCCACCCCCGCTCTCCAACACCGGCGGTGAAAACTACGGCATCGAGTCGTCCTAGAATCGCCATATAGCCGCCGATAGACTTTTTCAGCCGATATGACTCTATTTCCAACGCAAGAGTGCTTAGCTTGTCGCCTTGCAAAGAGTGCTCTATCACATCGCGACGGTCCGTAAAGCGCTTGGTTATGCCAAGTATTCCGCTCTTCTTGTTGAGGATTGCGTCAATCTCCTTGGCTGTAAGGTTTTCCATCTGCATCATGAAAGCTGGTATTGCCGGGTCAATATCCCCGCAACGCGTTCCCATAACCGCACCTTCAAGCGGGGTAAGGCCCATGCTGGTATCTACCGATACACCGTTCCTGATAGCGGCATGAGAAACACCGTTTCCTATGTGCATGGTAATGATGTTGCACTCGCTCGCTGGTTTGCCCAAAAGCACTGCAGCCCGCTTGGAGACGAAGAGGTGTGACGTACCGTGGAAACCATAGCGACGAACACCGTACTTCTCATACCATTCATAGGGCAGAGGATAGATATAGGCATGTTCCGGCGTTGTCTGGTGAAACGCTGTGTCGAAAATAGCGATATGCGGCACATCCGGGAGGACTGCCTGGGCGGCCTCGATCCCCGCAATATTTGGAGGATTGTGAAGCGGTGCCAGATGCTGGACTTCCTTGACGGTATCCAGCACATGCTCGTCTATCAGAACTGAACTGGTAAACTTCTCCCCACCGTGCACGACACGATGGCCGACCGCGGAGATCTGACTCATCTCTTTTAATACCCCATGCTCAGGATCAGTCAGGGTCTTGATAATCAGGTCCATAGCCACGGTATGATTCGGGCATTCAAATGCCCTTTTATACTTTTCCCGGCCAGGCGCCTCTTGAACAATGAAGGAACCATTTATCGTAACACGCTCCACCAAACCTTTAGCGATGATCTCTTTCTTATCCCAATCAAAGAGTTGATATTTGACTGATGAGCTTCCGCAGTTGATAGCTAAAATATCCATATATATCCTCCAAGTAGAGCTTTAAGTAGGTAGTTTTTTCTTAGCATGGATTATCGATTGCTTTGAACTGATGACACTCAAGATACCGTTCGGGCGAAAACGGTCACTCAAAAGTTGAGCACTATAGACTCATCAGGTCACAATATCGACTTCTTGAGAATCTCCTCGTTTTTTTCAATTCTTTTTATGCCGCCCAGGTCGTAACTAATCCTGACAAACCCGGTAAAATAATCATTTTTTAATATATTCAGTAATTCAGCAATTTTATTTTCCTTTTCCATGCCCCTCCCACCTGAACAAGCTCACATAAGATTTATATTGTATGGTGCGAACTCCAGTTCGCTAAACCCGCCCCTTACATTAACTTCGGCGCAGGTCTGGCAAAATGTATAGCGTCACTACAATCTACAATGAATCATACGGGTTTTGTTGGACCTACTGGAGGAAGTAGTGGAGGAAATAATCTCACGACCGTCATGCGCGTTTCATTAAGCCCGCAGACTCCGCGAGGGACAAAATACACCCTCAAATATCCTTTTATACGACCGCCTTGACAACGAGAACCGTCACTTCCGAACCACCTTTCGAATGGAACCTATGCTCAAACGAAGCATCCAGATACACGCTGTCACCTTCTTTGAGAACAACTCGGCCTCCCCCACCAAGTGCGAGATCGAAAGCTCCCTTTAATACATACATAAATGATTCGCCGTAATGGATATAGAAATTATCACTTACCATATCATCAGATAAAGTAATAATATACGGCTGCATCTTTTTTTGCTTCAACTGTGACAATGACTCACAAAAGAAGCCATTATTACAACTCATGTTTTGATTTGATATCTTTGATATCATCAGCCTTTCATCTTTCCTGATTATTTGATACTTTTTATTCTCGTTATTATCGTCAAATAACCAACTCATCTTAACTCCGTAAAATTTCATCAGTTTTGTTAGTGTTGAAATTGATGCGGAGATACTGTTACTCTCGATGAGAGAGATCATACCAGATGACAGCCCGTTTTCGCTTGCAACAAACTTTTGAGTCATGTTTCTTGCTAAACGTAGTTGTTTTAAATTCTCACCAACCTTATATTTGGTGTACTCATTGGTTTTTTCATGTCTACTTATCTGATGTAAAGTCATATCCGAGCCTTCCATATCGTAGATGATTATATTATACAGACAAGTTATCTATAACTTTGTTGTTCTGAAATAAATACACACAGTTCTTTAATAATATCAAAGTGTATTTTTTCCTGTGACATAAGTTCTGTCAGAAGTTTTTTCGATTTTTCATCTCTGGCATTGTTTAAAAAGTTCTCATACTGGCTTATTCCGATTTTTTCACATTCCATAACTTCACGGTAAAAACTTACTTCGTCTTTACTCAAACCTTCAATACCCCGGTCTTTGACAATGTGTGGGAATAGTCTTAGAAACTCGTGCTTGTCTGGTTGATACGCATTATCGTCATCAAGTGTTGCTTTAAAGTTCGTGATTCTCTCAAGATGCTTCTTTTCGTCCTTCATCAATGACGTAAACAACCTCTTCAAGCTGACTAAAGAAGATTCGTCCGCTAGGTACTCATATAATTTAATCGCCTCCTTTTCGTGTTTTACCGCACTATCAAGCACATCCATCGTCAACCTCCCCTATTGTATCCTTGCACGTCCATTTGCAAGCTCCAACTACAGACACATTACCTCTCAAACACCGGTTCGGAACAAACGCGATAAATTTACGCAATCCCCCCTGACTGTTCTCTTATCTACGCTGCACAATTCAGCGAGAAAAGAAGCTGCCGGCCTTTCAGCAGGCAGCCTAGCACTTGACATAGAGGAAGAAGATTATGCATTACAAGTATATAATTGCTTACCCAATAACGACCGAAATAACCCTATTCGTCTCTTTCATAATCAACGATACGTTTTGCGACCGTTTTAATGCAGAGAAGGTCTTTGTAGTTGATGTTGTTGCCCAGGTAGTTGCCGCCATCCGTACCGCAG
>JAQUHM010000426.1 GCA_028683595.1 Geobacteraceae bacterium
GCATCGGGGGATGCGGGGCGCGGTGGCGAAAACCGTCTCCACCACCCGGATGGTTGATCTCCTTTGCGAAAAATACGGCCTGGAGCTGTTTGAAACTCCCATCGGATTCAAGCACATCTGCGAACTGATGCTTGATCATGACATCCTCATGGGTGGCGAGGAATCGGGCGGTCTCGGTGTGAAGGGGCATATCCCGGAGCGTGACGGCATTCTCCTCGGACTTCTCCTTCTGGAGGCCATGGCCGTGTCCGGAAAGGGGCTGAGGCAGCTCCTCAACGATACCATGGAGGAGATCGGCTACTTCTACTACCGCCGCATAGATCTTTCCATCGATAACGAGTCAAAGGAACGACTTATCGGTAAACTCCGGTCCGGCGGGCTCGGTACCATCGCTTCCCGCCCGGTGGCGAGGGAAAACTTCCGTGACGGCTTCAAGTATATTTTTGAGGACGGCTCCTGGCTTCTCATCAGGCCTTCCGGAACCGAACCGGTTCTCCGTCTATACAGCGAAGCGGGCACACCCGAGATGGTCGAGGAACTCCTCCGGGCAGGGCGTGAGATTGCAGGTCTTTGACCCAAAACGGGGATACTTCCCTTTACAGGACATCCATGGCACACGACAAAATAATCATAAAAGGGGCCTGCGAGCATAATCTGAAATGCATCGATGTGGAGATACCCCGCGACAGGCTGGTGGTAATTACCGGCATCTCCGGATCAGGGAAATCCACTCTGGCCTTCGATACCATCTATGCCGAAGGACAGCGCCGCTATGTGGAGTCGCTGTCGTCCTATGCACGACAGTTCCTGGAGCAGATGGAAAAGCCTGATGTGGAATCCATCGAGGGTCTTTCCCCGGCAATTTCTATTGAACAGAAAACCACCAGCAAAAATCCCCGCTCTACGGTCGGTACGGTCACGGAGATTTACGATTATCTGCGCCTCCTTTTTGCCCGGGTTGGGCGTCCTTTTTGTTACAGCTGCGGCAAGGAGATTGCTTCCCAGACCGTATCGCAGATGGTGGACCAGATCATGGCCCTCCCGGAGGGGACGAAGATCAATCTTCTTTCTCCGCTGATCCGCGGCCGCAAGGGAGAATACCGCAAAGAGCTGCTCCAGCTGCGCAAAGAGGGTTTTGTCCGGGTGATTGTCGACGGCCAGCCCCATGATCTTGCCGAAGAGATTTCCCTCGACAAGAAGAAAAAGCATGATATCGATATTGTCGTGGACCGCTTGATCGTTAAGGAGGGAATCCAGCGGCGTCTGGCCGATTCGCTGGAAACCGCGCTCCACCATGCGGAGGGTATTGCCAAGGTGCAGATTGTCGACGGTGATACCATGCTGTTTTCCGAGTCACTGGCCTGCATCGATTGCGGCATTTCCTATCCGGAGATGACACCGCGCATGTTCTCCTTCAACAACCCCTACGGTGCCTGTCCCGAATGTACCGGACTCGGTACCCGCATGTACTTCGACCCGGAGCTGGTGGTTCCCAATCCGGAGTTGTCGCCGCGGGAAGGAGCAATTGCTCCGTGGGAAAAGAGGCTCTCAGGCTGGTTTCACCAGATTCTGGAGGCCCTTGCCAAGGCCTATTCCTTTGATATCCGCACGCCGTTCTCCAAGCTTTCGGAGGAGGCACAGCGCATCATTCTCTACGGATCCGGCGGGGAAAAGGTACAGTTCTGGTGGGAAGAGGATGGCGGTCGTCGCCATACCTACTACAAGGAATTCGAAGGGGTGCTCAACAATCTGGAGCGACGTTACCGGGAAACCGATTCGGAGCAGGTGCGGGAGGATCTGGAAAAGTACATGAATGTCATGCCCTGTCCCACCTGCCAGGGTGCCCGACTGAAGAAGGAAGCACTCTTTGTCCGGGTCGGCGGTCGGAACATCTGCGAGATATCGGCCCTCTCCATTGCTGACGCTTTGGCGTTCTTCGAGGCTCTTACCCTGTCGGAAAAGGAAACCGAGATTGCCCGGCGAATTCTCAAGGAGCTCCGTGAGCGGCTTAACTTCCTGGTGAATGTGGGGCTCGAGTATCTCTCTCTCGACCGCTCGTCCGGGACCCTGTCCGGGGGTGAGGGGCAGCGGATAAGGCTTGCCACCCAGATCGGATCCAGCCTCGTGGGGGTACTCTATATCCTTGATGAGCCCTCCATTGGTCTCCATCAGCGGGACAATGCCCGGCTGCTGAAAACATTGATGCGCCTGCGCGATCTGGGCAATACCGTGCTTGTGGTTGAGCATGACGAGGAAACCATCCTGGAGGCGGACCATGTCATTGACATGGGGCCGGGTGCCGGGGTGCATGGCGGCGAAGTGGTGGCCCAGGGGACACCGGCGGAGGTGATGGCCAATCCTCGCTCTCTCACCGGCCGCTACCTGTCCGGAGAACTGCTCATCCCGGTTCCCAAGAAACGGCGGGAGGTGGAACGATTCCTCCGCATCATCGGGGCGACGGAGAACAATCTCAAGAATGTTGATGTGGCCATCCCCCTGGGAGTCATGACCTGCGTTACCGGGGTGTCCGGCTCGGGGAAGTCGTCTCTGATCATCGATACCCTGTTCAAGGTCCTTTCCCAGCGCTTGTACCGGAGCCGGGAAAAAGCCGGAGCGGTCAGGGAGATCCAGGGTCTTGAGACACTGGACAAGGTGATCAATATCGACCAGTCTCCCATCGGCCGTACCCCACGATCGAACCCGGCAACCTATACCGGGGTCTTCACCGAAATCCGCGACCTGTTCGCCGGCCTGCCGGAATCGAAACTGCGCGGCTACAAGCCGGGCCGCTACTCTTTCAACGTCAAGGGCGGTCGCTGTGAGGCCTGTTCAGGTGACGGCATCATCAAGATCGAGATGCATTTCCTTCCGGACGTCTATGTCCAGTGCGAGGTCTGCAAAGGAGCCCGCTACAACCGCGAAACCCTCGAGGTGAAATACAAGGGGAAATCCATCGCCGAAGTTCTGGACATGACGGTCTCCCAGGCGGTGCAGTTCATGGAGAACATCCCACGGATCAGGAACAAGCTGGTAACCCTGGAGAACGTCGGGCTCGGCTACATCAAGCTGGGCCAGTCTGCCACCACCCTTTCGGGAGGCGAGGCCCAGCGGGTGAAGCTGGCCAAAGAACTTTCCAAGCGGGCAACCGGCAGAACCATCTATATTCTCGACGAACCCACCACCGGCCTTCATTTCCATGATA
>JAQUHM010000072.1 GCA_028683595.1 Geobacteraceae bacterium
CGGTATCCCCCGGAGCGCCCTCGCGCACCAGTTCCGTCCCCTTTGCATCGAGCAGAACAATAAAGTAGTACTCCGGATTTTTCAGTAAAGGAGCAAGCCACTGTATAAGTATCTGACGCTCCCGGGTTGAAACAGGATGACCGGCAATACGCTGGACACTTTTGACAAATTCCAGATTATCCCTGAAATACTCGGCATCCTGCAGCCGCTCGGAACGCCACCTGGCAAGTTGGTCTACCTTCAGATCGGCAATGGCAGAAAGATCGTCGTATTTTTCACGTTTGACCTGTTTCATCTGGTCAGCATAGAAAAAGTATCCCGACACCAGAATAATCACCATCAAAAGACAGAAGGCAACGATCAGAAGCCAGGGAATCTGATAATAATCACTTTTCGATTTCATGAAATGATCTATCTCTCACAAGGTGGATTGACTCTGTCGGCAAAATACGGGAAACTATCATTGGAATGTACCCGGGAGTTTCCCGACTGAAGAAACTGGATGAGGGAAACGAAATGAAACGCTACACACTGCCTACCAGTATATCGTTAACCTGTTAAAATGAAAGATCATCGATAGAGAAAATTACCATGATAGAAATACAAGGAAATCTCTGGGATCATTACGGCAAGAAAATAATTGCGGTAACCACTAATGGCTTGGTATCAAAAAGCGGAAAGGCGGTGCTTGGGAACGGCTGTGCCCGCCAGGCAGGAGAGCGATTTCCCGACCTTGCTCGAAAACTCGGAACACTCCTGGCAGAACAGGGAAATCATGCCATGTATCTCGGCGATGGAATCGTGAACTTCCCGGTGGAACACTCTCCTTATGAAAACCCTGACCTGAGGCTTATCGAGAGATCTGCGCGGGAACTGGTTGCATTGGCTGACGCAATGGGCTGGAAAATGGTACTAGTCCCCCGCCCCGGATGCGGCGGAGGCGGACTTTCCTGGAAGGATGTCAGGCCGGTCCTTGAAAAATATTTCGATGACCGGTTTTCGGTGATCAGTTTATAGGGGAGTGCTTGCCGTGCCCTCACATTAAGAGTCGGAAGGACGAGGCAAGCAGCGCCCCTACTGTGGTTAAATACCCCCATGCACCAGAAGCAGTCACCACAGGAAACCGGATTAACGTAACAATCGTGCACAAACTCCTCGGCATAAAGATATTCGCACGGCACCAGGTTGCAGTTGGAGCAGAAAGGATATTCGTGGTACCGAACCTCTTTCCGGAAAGAAAGAACTTCCGTGTCGTTCCAGATATCCCGTATCCCCTGCTCTTTCAGGCGCCAAATACCTTGCGGATGAAAAAATCCTGAATTGTCCTTTCAACCAATTTTCGTGCAGTGGACATGGACGGCACCTCCAATGAACAGATGGATACCAGACTAGCCATGTCCAGAGAAAAACTGTATGACATAACATACGTCAAGGAAGGCGGTATTTATCACGAAAAAGTAAAGCCCCCGCATTCACGAGGAATGCAGGGGCGGTTGACTACCTTGTTTCAGCCGACGGAACAAGGTAGTCAGAAGGTATAGAAAGCTGCCACACCCGTACCGAAATCAGGGCTGCCGTCGGTAAGTCCTGCTGCCAGATATCCTTCAATTCGCGACTTGGCGCTCAACCGGTACGCAAGCTTTACCCTTGCCTCCAGAAGGTCGGATGCCCCTTCCACCGGCTTCGTTGCCCCCAGCAGGGCGAGATTCGACAGAAAGCGGTCCGTAATCTGATAGCCCAGCCCAGCCTCGTAGCAAAAGAAATCCTTCAGGGCATACAGGTCAGAGGAGCCTTGAAAATTATAGCTCCCTTCCAGGTAGGCCTGCCAGTTGCCGAACCATTTGTCCACGGCAACCCCAAGACCGGTCACGAACTCACCAGTGCCAAGACCTTTGTCCCTGTCGGCAGTCGGAAATTCAACATAGAGGATCGGTTTCACCTGCGGTGCAACGGTCCCTTCTTCGAGTATGATATAGCCGCTCTTGAGGGAAATGTTACCGAGTCCGCTCTGCGAGCGGTTCGCATCGCTGTCGACTATGGTCCCGCTGGAAGATCCCCCGGCGCCGCTTCCATTCGCTCCGTTCCCGATAAAAACACCACCAGAGCCATTCCGTCGGAACCGTACCCCACCGGCGGATGTTGTGAAGCTGTTGCTTTGGTAGAGGTAAGGGATAACCAGTTCAAACTCAAGACGCTTCGTCGGATAAACATCGATAGTCAAGGGAATCACGACAGAATCTGTGGTTATACCGATCCCATAGTCGCCCGTTGCAAACTCTACCCCCAGTCCGGTTGAAACCGAAAAATTACCGGCATCGGCCACCGACCCCAGAAAAAAACTCCCTACTATCAAAGACAGTGTGACTGATTGTCCCAGTACCTTCCTCACCTTCTCCTCCCTCCACCGCCCATGCGGTGCTGAAAACCGGCGCCACCATTTCTTAGCCGATTGCCGCCATGCCAGCCCGGTTTACCGGACTCATCCCGCAGAGTAACGGTTTCGCTGTCGCTTTGATTGGTAATCACACGGCTGATAAGATAGATTTTTCCGTCCTTACCCTGTGCCTTTGAACCGGTCACGACCAGCTCATCTTTGGGCTTCACGGAAATCCCTCCATCTGACCAGTACCAGGCTGGAGCCGCCACAACCGAAAGATTCCCGCTCCCTTGTCTGAGGTTAATCATCACAAGTCCATTTCCCTCTCCAGGTTCAACGGATACAACTCTTCCACGTACCGTTATCTCGGTATTCCGGTCATAACCGCGATCAAAATCAAGGCCGCTTCTTTCCTGTGCAGCATCATCCCCAAACCCCCAAAAAGCCTGGGAGAGCGTCGGTTGAAAAAGAGATCCAGCACCCAGAAACACTACGAAAAAAAGAAACCGGCCAGTCTTCATCCTTGCTCCTCACATCTCCGGCAGCCCAGATGGCCAGCCGGAGACTCGATTAATCATTTATTCGGAGATCCATACCCGGTGCCATCCAGAGGCCTGGTCTCATTGCCGGTACCGTCACCCGGGCCAGCCTGCCTCATCTGCCCTTGTCCGGAGGCCGCTCCTGCCGCGGTTACACTGCTACCAGAGCCATCCTGCAAACGCTGCCGGCTCTGAGTCTTCGTTTGATCCTGTGTTCTTGTCTGTGTCTTCATCATGGTAGAAGTTCTGAGACAACTCCCGTCCCGCTGACGCATCCTCTGGCCACCTGCTGCAAATGCCTCGCCCGTCAGTGCAAGGGCACACACAACAACGATTCCATACACTGCGTATTTGCTGCTGTTCATGACAATTCCTCCTCCATTGAGATTATGCTGCTACCAGAGGTAGTTACAATTGCCATGCCAACACCAGCAATACAATAACAGGTTGTTATTGCTGATAAATGTATCTCACAAGAAACAGCTTGAAGGTGAATCAGGTGCACCTGCCGCACCATGTGCGCAATTTCTGCACCAGTGTCCCGTGCAACTGATCATTCTTCATCGATCAGTCCGTATTCCTTCAACCGGTACTGAAGGGTTCTGCGGGAAAGGCCAAGTTCCTCGGCCGCCTTCCTCCGGTTCCCATCGGTTTTTTTCAAGGCTTTCAGGATGGCCTCCCGCTCCAGTTCCTTGAGGCCACCCTGCTCTTTCCCGGTGGAAGCAGGCAGCATCAGTGCAGCGGGAAGATCTGCAACGGAAATATCCGATCGTGCGAGAATTACCGCTCTCTCAATGACATTCTGCAGTTCCCGGATATTTCCCGGCCATTGATACGACTGCAGAGCGGCCATCGCCTCGGGTGTGACACCCGGCACCCGTTTCCCGGTCAGTCTGCCAAAGTGCCTGACAAAATGGTCAGTAAGAACAGCCAATGCATCCTGCCGCTCACGCAGGGGGGGCAGATGGACAGGAAAGACATGGAGACGATAATACAGGTCCTCACGAAACAGCCCGTCGCGCACATCATTTTCAAGATTCCTGTTGGTTGCGGCAAGAACCCTGACATCCGCCCGTATTTCACGGCTGCCGCCAACCCTTTCAAAGGTTCGCTCCTGAAGGACCCGCAGAAGTTTGGCCTGGAGGGCCTGCGGCATCTCACCGATTTCATCGAGAAAGAGCGTTCCGCCCTGGGCAAGCTCGAACTTGCCGCGGCGTGCCTGCACGGCACCGGTAAAGGCCCCCTTCTCGTGACCGAACAACTCGCTCTCCAACAGGGTATCCGGAATCGAGGCACAGTTGACCGGTATAAAACCCGCGGCCCTGCGAGGACTCAGAAGATGGAGTGTCCGTGCGATCAGTTCCTTGCCGGTACCGCTCTCGCCGTAAATGATAACGGTTGTGCCGGTCCCGGCCACATCCCGAACCAGCCGGCGGATCTCCACCATGGAATTTCCGGCGAAGATCAGGCTTTCGGGTGGAAGACCCGCGCGCTCCACCTCTTTCAGGGACAGGTAGTCCCTTTCCCGACGCCCGCTGTCCATAATCTTGCGTACCAAGGTTCTCAGTGCAGCAGGATCCTTCAGCGGCTTGGTAAGGAAATCTGCAGCTCCTTCCTTCATGGCATTGACCGCTTCTTCTATGGTGCCATACGCCGTTAAGAGGAGGAAGGGAGGCGGCACGAAGAAGTTCCGCGTCTCCCGGAAAAGTTCCATGCCGCTCTTTCCCGGCATTCGCAGATCGGAAACAACGAGGTCGAATTCCTGGCTGCACAGTATTTCCAACGCCTTTTCGGCAGTGGGCACATCGACGACCTCGTAGTCCTCTCCTGTCAGTATCGTTTTCAGCAGACTTCGGAAGGTTGCATCATCTTCAACCACGAGAATTCGTTCCATAGAGCGCTCCATTATGCGTAAAGTTTTCTGAATGGTACCTCTTCAGGTGTCAAGGCTGAAGACTGAAGGTTATCATTCTTGAAATCATAGGGGCCTGTCTGATTCATGCCATTCAGGTGTGCTTCGGTTCCGGAAACAAGGATTTTTAATTGCATTTCAGTGATTTTCCTTATAGCCTTCAGGCCTCAGCCTTCAGTCTATCGACCATAATAGATGCGCAGAGCATTCAGAGCCTCCTAACGTCCGGAAGCGTCACTTCAATGGTTGTCCCGCCAGGCGAACTGTCGGCGACACGGATGCTGCCACCCCATTCTTCGATTATTTTTCTGCTGATCGCCAGCCCTAGTCCGGTCCCGCGAGCCCGGGTCGTCATAAAGGGTGTGAATATCCGCGACCAGTCTCCAACCGGGATACCATGTCCCGTATCCTGAATTTTCATGACAACGGCACCCTTCTCCCTCTGCATCCCGACCTGGATGGTTCCCCCCTCCGGCATGGACTGAAGAGCATTCCGCAAAAGGTTCAGAAAAACCTGCTCCATTTCATCCTTATCACCCGTCACCAGAAGGTCATCGATGAGATCGACAGAAACGCCGACAGACTGACTTTCCGCATCAGGGGCAATCATGCCAACGGAACAGCGGAGGACCTCGGCAATCCGCACGGGAGCAACCGGGAGGGGGCGGGTTCGAACATACGAGAGGAGGTCGTTCACCAGCCGCTCCAAACGGAGGGACTCTTCCACTATCAGCGCTGCAGGAGATCCGCCGCCCGGACAACGAGGATCTTCCAGGAGCAGTTGCGCATACCCCTTGATCCCGGAAAGGGGGTTGCGTATCTCGTGGGCAAGGGCGGCACCCATCTCGCCAAGCTGGGCAAAACGTTCGCGACGAGACATTTCCTGCCTGTGCGCTTCGGCCCGCCGGGAAAAGCGATAGAGGAGTATGCCCATAACCCAGGCGGTCGCAAGCAGGGAAAACACTACCAGCACATCTGCCCGTGCCCGGCGAATGACGGCATCGGAGCGATAGGTGTGAAGGGCAAGGCGGAGCGCCATCACCTTACCGAAGGAATGAACTGGCACATTCGATTCGTAGATTTCCTCTCCTGTTCCCAGCTTTGTTCGCACAGCAACAGTTTCCACAGCAGAAAAGACCGGCGCAAAGCGCTGATCTGAAACGTGTGTGCCAATAAGATTATTATTCGAATGGTAGAGGACTTTTCCGTTGCGGTCGAGCAGGGCAAAGTAGGCCATATCCACCGTATGGAAATCCCTCAAGGCAAAAAGGGAAGGATCTTTCGCCACAAGCGCTTCCACAGCTGCAGAGAGAGACAGGGAGAGGCCCCGAAGATTCTCTGCTGCGACAGGGGTCGCCTGTCGGTATTGGAAAACAGCAAACCAGGCAAGGAGAACAGAGAGTAACAGACCTGCCCCGAGAAGCCAGAATGTCTGGAAACCATTTCTTCGCATCAGTTTTTTCATGGAGTGCCCGGTGGAAAGGCTGTGTCAGGAACGGTTATGGTATGTCGCGAAACAACCGCACCGTACACTAGTCACCCTCGCTGTCGGCAGGAGTTTCAACAACTGATCTACGCACATCCAGCACAAACCTGCCAAGTGACTGTGAAAGCCGATCCAGTGCCTCCCCCCATTCCTGAAGATGGACCTCGCCGGCAGAAGTCAGTTCGTAAATTCTTCGCGCCGGCCCTGCCCCACTGACATCCCAGCTGGAAACGACATAGCCGTTCTCCTCCAAACGCCGGAGTGTCCGGTACAGGGCTCCCGGCTCGACGATTGAATCGCTCAGGGCATATTCGTTCAGGGCTCCGACCAGATCATAGCCGTGGGTTTTCCCCTTTGTCTTGAGCAGCAGCAGGGCAACCGGTTCTACAAAACGGTAGAGATTGCCCATGCCGCAAGTACATGGAACGTTATCAGCATGACGCCGGCATTTTCCTCGTGGCATATAAAGACTCCTTACAGAAAATTTCGGAAAATCCCGGATACGGGACAGGTAAAGTTACCAACAGACGATTCCCTCTTTACCTTTAAAATGACATGATTTTACTCCCCTCCCTTGACGGGCCTGTGCGCTGAAGCGCTTCGGCACGCAGGGGGCGGAGGACGTACCCACACTTTCAACAGGTGATGAATAGTTGCCTGAATTTTTACTATTTTCTTGCCGTAATGAGAAAAACGCTATACGTCCTGACGACATCCAGGGCATCCGGTTTTTCTACCGTTGCGGCAGTAACCGCCCGTGTTTCCAGAAAGCCGGCTTCTTTCAGCATAGCATGCATCCGGTCCCGGTCAAAACCGGAATGGGCAGCAGCGAGGCCGTGCCCGTGAAAACTGCCATCCTCAGCATCGAGATCGGCAAGAGCGAGCACCCCACCAGGGCGAAGGACGCGATAAAAATCATGCAGCAACTTTCCCACATCTTCAACATGATGCATCGTCATGCTGCTGACCAGAAGATCGAAGCTCTCCGCCGGGAAAGATTCCCGGCCAGGTTCGAGGAGAACCGTTTTCACGTTAGTCAACCCCTGGCCAACGACCTTGCCGCGGAGAATCTCGAGCATGCCGTCCGACGTATCGGCACCGGTGATACTCCTAACCCGGGGTTGGATACAGAGAGTGACGAGTCCGGTACCGCAACCGAAATCCAGGACATCCATATCACCGCCAAGGGCAACTTCCTGTTTTACGGCTTCAGCCACCTCGCAGGCCAGGCGTACCCGTCGCGGCTCTTCGTCCCAGCAAGACGCTGCCTCATTGAAATTATGCGGCTTCTTTTCCATCTCTACGCTATCGTTCATTCATGCCTCCTGAAACTGGCAATTGACTGGAGCCTTTTCCACCAGTATAGTTCTGTATAATATGAGAAAAAATCAAGAGATTGCCAGAAAATTATTTTTTACTGCACTGCGGGCCGTTGACCCGTTTGAATCAGTCAGAAGCAGCTGCGATGCTATTCGGTCAGCGTATCATGACGGTGGATTCACGCGACTGCTGGCAATCGGCTTCGGCAAGGCAGCAGCTTCTATGGCGCTTGCCCTGGAACAGGAACTGGGCGACATACTGGAAACCGGCGTTTTCGTTACCAAATACGGCCACACTCTCTCTCGAAAACCACTGAAGTTCAGAATTTTCGAAGCCGGGCACCCTGTTCCTGACGAATACGGCTTCCGTGGAACCGAAGAGATCATGGAGCTAGCTGCAAGTGCCGATGAAAAGACACTTGTGGTAACTCTGGTCTCCGGTGGCGGTTCAGCACTGCTCGTTGCCCCTGTCAAGCACATCCCGCTTGCCGCAAAACAACAGACCACGGACCTGCTCCTGCGCTGTGGCGCCGATATCCATGAACTGAACACGGTACGGAAACACCTGTCCCGGGTAAAAGGGGGACGCCTCGCCGGCATCATCAGCCCTGCCCGAACCATCTCGCTGATCCTCTCTGATGTAATCGGAGACGACCTGGACGTCATCGCCTCGGGGCCCACTGCTCCCGATTCGAGCACCTTCCGGGACGCCCTTACCGTCCTCGAGCGCTACCAGTTGCTGGACAAGATCCCGGTGGAGGTGCTGGCGCACCTGGCCTCCGGGGCACGGGGTGATATTCCGGAAACTCCCAAACAGGGAGATCCCATTTTCCAGCGGGTGGGAAACCACATCATCGGCAGCAATCGCGTGGCGCTGGAAGCGATGCTTGCCACGGCACGGAAACTGGGACTGGCAGCCGAAATTCTTTCCAGCCAGATAAACGGAGAAGCTGCTGACGTGGCAAAAATGCTCTTCCGGACAGCTATGGTTCGAAAAGAATCCTGGCAGGGGAAACCCCTCTGCCTTCTCTCCGGCGGCGAAACCGTTGTGCATGTCAGGGGAAGCGGCAAGGGGGGAAGAAACATGGAGCTTGCCCTGAACTTTGCCCTGGATATTGCCGGAATAGACGGCATCACCCTTCTTTCCGCCGGCACCGACGGCACCGACGGCCCTACCGATGCAGCCGGAGCACTGGTTGACGGAAAGACAATTCCCTTCACTGAAAAGGAATGCGCGCTCCGCTTCCTCGAGAATAACGATTCCTATACTTTCTTCCGGGAAAACGGTGGCCTCTTCATCACCGGGCCTACCGGAACCAACGTAATGGACATCCAGATACTGCTTGTCGGGGAAGAGTAAATGTCTTCCCGGGCCGCCCACTCACTCTGTCATTTTGTTAATAACGAACCCGACGCCGGCCGGTTGTCCACGGAGCATCCAACAGATGACCAGATTCACCCTTGATCCACGCCTTGCCCATGACTGTCTCATACTGGGAGAAATGAACCTTTGTCTTCTGCTCCTGATGAAAAATGCCCTGGTCCCCTGGTTCATCCTGGTGCCGCGCCGCGCCCATACAGAAATCTTCGAACTCGACCGGGAAGACCAGGAAACACTGGTTGAGGAAATAAACCTCCTCTCCGGTTTCGTGAAAGGATTTCCCGGTGTTGAAAAGCTGAACGTAGCAGCCATCGGCAATATCGTCAAGCAACTCCACGTGCATGTCATCGGCAGAAACTCGCAGGACTTCTGCTGGCCGAATGTGGTCTGGGGCAGAACGGAGAAAAAACCTTACTCGGACGAAGAAATCAGGACAATCCGGGATTCACTCGTAGCAACGTTGCCGGAAGGGGTTCTCCGGCTGACCTGAAGCCAGGTACGGCAATCACCTACAGGATGGCCAGGATGAACGGCTTCAGATTCCATCCCAAAACGAATGTGCGTTTTTATCCTGGATATCCTGCCCGCATGCTGAAGCGTATTTGTGCGAAAGCTTTGTTTATCCTTGTTATATACAAGATTTCGTTTTTTCGTGTAATAATTCAGCACAATCTGATCAGTTGACAAACACTTCTGCCTTCCCCAAGTGAATCTATCGGAGATCCATAATTTTGTCCTCTTTTTGCAGCATGGATTCCCGATTACACCCTCGGGAATGACAATTCTTACACGGAATGAATAGTCACGTAAATTTTCCTCCGGACTTTCCTGCCCAAGGAGCATCCCATGAAATCACATCGTCGTATCCTGTCACTGGTCGCTGTAATCCTGACGCTGGTACTCATCCAGTTAGCACCCGTTGAACGCACGAACCCTCCCGTTGAAAAGGAGATTACCGCTCCCGATACCGTGAAAGCCATTCTTCGCAATGCCTGCTACGATTGTCACTCCAATCAGACCAAATGGCCGTGGTACAGCAGCATAGCACCGGTTTCATGGCTGCTGGTCAGCGATGTGACAGATGGCCGTGAAGAGATGAATTTTACGACCTGGAACCGATATCCAGCCAAGAAGCAGGCCACCAAACGCAAAAAAGTCTGGGAAGAGGTGAAAGATGGCGACATGCCACCCCTGCCCTATCGACTCATGCACCCGGAGGCCCGGCTTTCTGACGGGGAAAAGGAGCAGCTTCACATCTGGTCGACCACTCCCTGAACTCACCAGAGAAAGTGTCACCGAGGCAGCATTCAGCAAGCAAAGAAATTCACGGCAATTCAACCTCAACTATGCACGAAGGGCCGGTAATAACCGGCCCTTCGTGCGTCTAACCCTTGTAAAAAAACCGGGGCATCTTTACAGGTGAGATATATCATCCTCCTCCGTCTCCGCTCCCTTCAGTTTCCTTTCCAGGTACTCACGAGCCACATCCCTGCCGCCTAGACCGAAGGCAAGGGCAAAGGCAAGCACCACGCCGCTGAACACGATGGTGAAGGCAATGATGACCGTTTCACTGCCGATACCCAAGTGTTCCAGCGCCATGGTAACGCTCATGATCAGAATAATATACCTGACGAAACGTCCCACCAGCCCGGAGAGCCGCACGCCGGCATTTACCGAGGCGATCAGTGCCGCTCGCGACAGAAAATTACTGAGCAGATAACCGACAAAGAGGACGGTAAGCGCCACAAAGACATTGGGCAGATAGAGGAAGAATCTTCCGAGAAGCTGATCCACCGCCGGAACACTGATGGTCTGTATGGCTATCACGGCAAACACCGCCACGGTAACACCACCGATTATCTTGGCCAACAGTAGTGAGAGAGGATCTTTGATACCACTTTTACAAAGGAGCTGGGTCATCCCGGCACGCTCGCAAAGGCCGTCAATAGCGACTGCCCTGAACAACCGGCCGAAGAACATCTTCAAGAGAGCACCGATCAGCAAGCCGGCGAAAAGGATGACGACAGCGGTCAGGAAATTCGGCAGAAAGTGCAGCAGATTATCAAGAAAACGGTTAAAGGGATCAATAAAAAGTCTTTGTACAAATTCCACGGTAACCTCCTTCCGCTACACCCATTTTTCCAGGAGCAACGGTTTCTGTTTTTCAAATTCGCGGCACAGGCTGGCTAGTCGCTCTTCCACCTCTTGGGAAGAACTGTCGCGCATCTCCATGACAAAAGACGCCACCTTGCCGATATAAAGGGGGGTAAGCGATTTCAGCAGGTGTTCCTTGGCCAGGAGCCTGTTATGCTGGGCCAGTGCAAAATGATAGATGATCGTCACCCACACGTCATCCGGGAAGCGGAATTCTTCCCCTTTCTGCTGGGAAGCCTCGCAGAGAAAGCCGATGGTCCCCTGCGGCAGGAATATTTTCCATATATCCACCAGCTCTTGAACCCCCAGAGAAAACCTTTCCATCATCCTCTCGAGATTAACGGAAACCGGCTCAAGGCCGACCGCATATTCGAAGCCGAAGGTGGGAACCTTTGTTGCCCCATCGATTTTCGACCAGTACTCGAAGTAGGTTTCCATCATATCAAACGTTGCGCTGACCACCTGATAAAGCATTGCGGAAAGATCAGCCCCCGGGTCCTTGGCATCGTGGATCTTTGCCCCGAGGAAAGATTGGCAAACCCGAAAATCTCCGGCAAGTGCTGTCGTGGTCATCCAGATATCGATGCCGAAGCGAGCAACGTCGCTTGCCCAGACATCCTGGCTGAGATAGTGGCTGGCGAGCCTTCCCGAAAACCCGAAATCACCACCAATCGGCTGGCGCACGCTCCGACCATACAGTGCCCGAGTCAGAGGATAAATGATGCTGTTCGTGATGGTACCGTCAAACTTGTGACGTTGATAGAGTGGTGCTACATAATCGAAACCGCCGTCATAGACCGGCTTCAGGAGAAGTTCGATCCATTCAGGGGTAATGCTCCGCAGGTCCGAATCCACAACAGCGCAAGCCTTGACCTTGAGGGCATCGGCGATCTCGAAAATCGTTCGAAAAGCGCTTCCTTTTCCGGGAATGCCGCTATACAGAGTTGCGGTCTTGAAGAAGGAAGGCACTCGCTGGGAAATCAGAATCTGCTGAAAATCGTCAATCACCGCACTTTCGACAACATCTCGAGTCCCGTCGCTGGAGCCGCCATCCGAGTTGACCAGTACCGCCTTGCAATCGGGGAAATACTTGGCCAGCCCCGCCTGAACAGCCCGTACCACATGCCCGATCGTACCGGCGTTGTTGAAACTGGGTATCCCCACAAGCAGATCGGCGGTTCCCACCATTTCCACCCAGTCCTGGACCTCTTTTCTCAAGGTAATTTCATCCATAGGCTCAATCCCGTACTTAGTTGTTATCTGCCTCAACAGCAGCTTTGATTTCTTCGAGAATATCCGGCAGGGCGGAGGTAACCCGATCCCAACTGGCGATAAGCGGAACACCCAAGGGATCCGCGGTGATTTTCTCCGCTGCTATCCTGATACCGTCGGTGAAGGTCTCCACCGCAAGACTCTCTGCATGCCGGTCAAAAAAGAGGCAGTTGACAGCTGCATCATCTTCGTACCTCTTGAGCATATCCTGGGCCGTTCGGACATACGTCGCAACGAGTGTCTTGAAAAATCCCTCCGAGAAGACAATACCTTCCGACTCGAGGGTCCGGAAAATGGATTTGCAGATATCCACGGACATTTTGTGAAGCCCCGTGGAGGCATCCTGAGGGGACAGTACCTGATGCTTGTGATCATAATTCTCGCTGATATCCACTTGGCAGACTCTGCGCAGGGATGTGTTACGATAGACCTCCGCGAGCATCCCCACTTCAAGTCCCCAGTCTCCCGGGATCCGGGTGCTGCGCGCCATGTCAACATCCATGGAGAACTCGCCTGCCAGAGCATAGCGGAAGCTGTCGAAAAATAGCAGCAAGGGATGATAACCGATGATTTTCTCAAGTGATCGGATCAGGGGAGTAAAGAGCAGACGGGTCACCCTGCCGTGCATCCGGTCGGTAATCCTGCTGTAAAATCCCTTGCAGAAAGAATAGTTGAGATTGGGATTCGTTACCGGGTAGCAGAGCCGGGCAAGAAGTTCCCGGTTGTAGGTAAGGATGTCACAGTCATGGATGGCAATGGTATGGAAATGCTGCAGGGCGAGGACATAGCCGTAGGACATCCAGACCCCCTTGCCCTTGCCCTGCTGACCGACATGGAGCCCGGCCTCTTCGATGGCCTTGTAGATAGAGCTGATACGGGGGCCTTCCTGCCAGATAATGGTAGTTTTCTGAGGCAGTTCGGAAAAAAATTTCCGGGCGTGCTGATATTCACGGGGAGAGGCCAACGCCAGACCGAGAACGATCTCCCTCACATACTTCACTTCTTTCAGCTGCCTGACAATGGCAGGAAGA
>JAQUHM010000427.1 GCA_028683595.1 Geobacteraceae bacterium
ACTTGATGGTCTCGCAAAAACGTTTTACAGCTTAGGCAACGCAAGCACCGGGTCGGTGGATGTTGGACAGAAACACCCCTGAAAGCTGCATCAGATTCTTTGTAATGTGCTTGAACCGCTCTTTGATAAGCCCACGGTACGCCAAATCGGTCGAATCATCACCGGATTTTCCGGCATGCCGGCGTCTTTTCCGAATTCGGAACGTAGCTGATCTCAAGATGTTCAGGCCGGTTGCCTTTAAGGTCGCCGCGACCCGTACCTGTGTCATCCCTCTGACCCGGAGATGCTTGATGCCGGTGAGACGGTCCAGGTCCGACATGGTGCCTTCGATTCCGGCGCGATAGCGATAGGCTTCACGGAATGCCCTGGTTTTTTCCTTTATCCTGCGCCGGGCCAGCCGTAGAGCCTTGGCGTCATAGCTGACAGTTGCGCTCTGCTTAACCCGTTTCACAGGACAGTCTGATTGCCGGGGACACAGATCACAGGTTGCCTTGTCGAAGTGAATAATCTTTCCGCCATTCTTGCCGGTCTTGGTCCGTTGCGGAGATTGGCCCATGGGGCAGGAGAGCATCTCGTCGGTTTCGGAGAAATGAAAGTCGGCAAGACTGATAGGGTGTGATTGGTCGCCCTTGGTCGGGGAAACAACCACAACCCCCAGCTTCCTGGCGTTCTCCACGTTTTCATCACCGCCGTACAGGGAATCGGCCAAGAGTTCCGAGGGAGAAAGCTCCCTCTTCGCGGCATCGGCGATGGCAGGAAGAACTGCCTGGGCATCGTTTTCGTGAGCCGTTTCCACCTTGACGTAGGTAATCAGGTCCGGCTGGCTCTTGTCCGGGGAATATGTCTCCATCACCTGCAACTGGTACCCCTTCCCCTTGTGACCGCTATAGCTGGCATCAGGGTCCGAAGGGTTCTGGAGCGAAGTGGAGGGAACTTCCTTGTTCGGCTTGATGATAACCGTTCTGCCGGTATCGTCGTTTTCAACCAGGCACTGCTCACTGAACAAGCGAACCAGAAGCTGATAGCTCGTCATGGCAACAACGGACTCATGAGCCTTGAACCGCTCAACCAAAAAGAAGCAGTCGACGCCCACTTCCTGTAGCTTACGGGATGATTCACTCGGTTTAACCGCGAACTGGCCGTCGTTTCTTTCGTCATACCGAACTGCAACCTCACCGAGAGCTTGATACAGCTCGGCATGGTGGCGTTTCAGGTTGACCAGAAATTTCCGGATAGTTTTCACGAACAGCCGGATTCTCCCCAAGTGCGCCATGTTGGAAAAAATATGGACCGAATCCAGACGCTGTTTTGACGGGTCGAGGTCAAAGAGCTTTTTCAGAGCATCAGTGATGTTTTCAAAGATCGCCTGTTCGAGGCCAAGCCGTCCGACAATGTCCCGCATGGTCCAAAGCGTGCGGGGAGAAACATAGGAGCTGAAGTCGGTGGCGTCGGTAACGTTCAGCGCATACTGCCACATGATGTTGAAGGCAAACTGGTGAACCGTCTCCTCGTCGGACAGGTCTTCCATCTGCTGCAAGAGCACCAGACCCAGCATGGCGTACAGTTCCTTGGTACGACGCCCCGTAAGCTTTGAGTAAAGGGGAAACAGTTTCACCGCCGGAAGCTTGTGCAGGATCTCTTCCCGAAACAGGTGCGCCCAGGAAGATTCCAGAAGCGCCAGTCGTTTCGGCCCCAAATGCTCGAATGGGTTGAACATGTCGTACTGTTTGTGGTCTTTTACGTGAATCACGAAAGCTCCAGATAACCAGTTGATTTAATTCAGTTATCTTGCCACAAAAGTAACGCAGAATAAAGCAAATTGTTCAGCTTTGCTCAATTATTTCGGCATGTTAGCTTGATATTGGCTTTTGCGAATCCATCAAACTTGATCCTTGAACAACGCAAGATGGTCTCGAAGTATGGCAGCTGAACCGTGCTCGTTGATGAGTTTCTGTAATTGTTCTGAAAGTGCCGTTATGGGATTTAAGGACATTGCATAATCTCCTTTGTTTTTTTTATTTGGTCAGATAACTCGTTGATGACCAGATCTGGCCATCCCCCAACCAAACTCACATCACAAACCAACCCAGCAAAGCCACATTCCCATAACAAGCTGTTTTGCAACAACTTTCATGATGGCCAATATTCCAAAGGGTATATTGGCCAGTTAACCGTTCAACACGCCATCACGCACAGCCAGATTTAATTTTACAAACATAATATATGCTCATTATTATTCATGTAAAGAATAAGATGCAAACTTTCGAGCCCCAAATCCTGTTTTTCCGGTTTTGCAGAAATCTAAAAATTACGGACTCAACTTTCGCACTTAACGTTTTAGCCGTAACTACCCAACAAATAAGACAATTAGCCGCATTTTAGATCCAAAAGCAGGAATCGTTGTTTGAAGGCTCTTGGTAGTGTTTCAATAAAACGCTCAATCAGTTGCTGCACCTGCTCTTTGCACAAGCCAATAACGCAGTTGAGGGTTTCTTCCAGTAAGGTGAGCAACAATGCCAATGCTTCTGTGAAGCTGATCTGTCGCAATTCATCGCTGACGGCGTGAAACAAGTTTCCCAAGGTGCGGGGATCGGCATTGGTCCTCTTGATCAACTCCAGCATAATGTAGCGGCAGCAGACCAGCGTGGCATGGGCAGCCAGCGCATCGAAGGAACGGCTCTGGAACTCCTTTGCGAGATTCAGAAATGACTTTGCCATCTTGAAGAACACCTCGATGTCCCAGCGGAGCCCGTAGAGCTTGATGATTTCCTCTGCGGTCAAGGTCGTATCGGTGGAAAGAAGTGCCAGCCACTTCTTTGAATTCCGGTCGCGAACGAACACGATCTTTGCCGGCACCGGGATACCCTGTTCGTCCGGGCCTATGGTTACCAGTACCTCGGCTAATACCTTGGCCCGGCCGCTCCGCTTGCGAACCGATTTGTACAACTCTTTCAGGGTAAGTGGCCATCCCTGCAACTCATAGGTGACTTTCCCCGTATCCTTGAGCATGCAGATGGTGTCCATCCCCAAGTCGTGGATTCGCCTGATGGTGGCGGGAAAGGCAAACCAGCTGTCAAAGAGCAGATGCTTCGCCGTAGTCCCTGCCGTCTTGGCCAACTTAACCATTTCTATCAGCAAGTCGGTAGATTTGCTTATGCTCTCCTGCCGGCGTTTGTAGCCATTGGTTCGCTT
>JAQUHM010000073.1 GCA_028683595.1 Geobacteraceae bacterium
CGACCATTCCTTGCCGCAAGAGCCAGGTGTTTTCCACCGCCGCTGACAACCAGCCGGCAGTGACCATCCACGTGCTCCAGGGCGAGCGGGAAATGTCCGGTGACAACAAGACCCTTGGCAATTTCGAACTGACCGGCATTCCGCCGGCACCCCGCGGCGTTCCCCAGGTCGAAGTAACGTTTGATATTGATGCCAATGGAATTGTGCATGTCTCCGCCAAGGACCTGGGTACCGGCAAAGAGCAGTCCATTCGTATTACCGCTTCCTCCGGCCTTTCCAAGGAAGAGATCGAAAAAATGGTGCACGATGCCGAGGCACATGCCAGCGAGGACAAGCAGAAGCGTGAGCTGATTGAGGCTCGCAACCATGCCGACAGCCTGATTTACTCCACTGAAAAGTCTCTCAAGGAGTTTGGCGACAAGATCGATGCCGGAGAAAAGCAGAAGATCGAAGACGGTGTATCCAAGCTGAAGAAGGCCATGGAAGGGAACGACCCGGGTGCCATCAAGACCGCCACCGACGAGCTTACCCAGGTAGCTCACAAGCTTGCCGAAGCGGTGTATTCCAAGGCCGAGCAGGCTGATGCCGGACATGAGGGGGAACCTGCCTCCGAAGGGGACAGTTCGGATGAAAAGGTTGTCGAGGCCGAGTTCGAGGAAGTAAAAGACGATAAATAACTACTAGAGAACGGCTCAAGACACAGGGCTGAGGGCGAAGGGGAGATCGGTACTACTCCCCTTTTGCCGTTTGCCCTGTGTCTTTTGCCCATGGGGAACAAGCGTGGCAAACGGGGAAAAGCGCGATTACTATGAGGTGCTGGGAGTTCATCGGAATGCTTCCGAAACCGAAATCAAGAAGGCCTATCGAAAAATGGCCATACAGCACCATCCTGACAAGAATCAGGGTGACAAACAGGCCGAAGAGCAATTCAAAGAGGTCTCCGAGGCATACGAGGTTCTGTCCGACCCTCAGAAAAGGGTACAGTATGACCAGTTCGGCCATGCAGGATTGGGCGGCGGTGCCGGCGCATCCGGTTTCGGTTTTGGCGGCGGCACTCCCTTTGGCGATATTTTTGAAGACATTTTCGGCGATATTTTCGGTGGTCGTCAGCAGCCGCGACGGGGTGGCAAAAGAGGTGATGATCTTCTCTACAATCTGGAGATCAGTTTTGAGGAAGCGGCGTTCGGCATCGAGTCCAAAATCGAGGTTCCCTATAACAAGCGCTGCGGCACTTGCAACGGCAGCGGCGCCAAACCCGGCACCGATGCGAAGGTCTGCCCGACCTGCCGCGGAGCGGGACAAGTACGTTTCCAGCAGGGCTACTTCAGTGTCAGCCGAACCTGCAGTCACTGTAACGGGGAAGGACGGATCATTGATTCACCCTGTACGACCTGTCGAGGCTCCGGGATGGCACGAGATACCAAGAGCATGTCGGTCAAGGTTCCCGCGGGTGTAGAGACCGGTAACCGCTTGAAACTCACCGGTGAGGGAGGCGAGGGGGTAAAGGGTGGACCAAACGGTGATCTCTATGTGTCCATCAGTGTCCGTCCCCATTCCGTTTTTTCCCGTGAGAATAATGACGTTATCTGTGAAATCCCCATCAGTTTTGTCCAGGCTGCCCTTGGCACCGAGATTGCGGTACCCACGCTCGACGGCAAACTGAATCTCAAAATTCCGGAGGGAACTCAGTCCGGTAAGGTTTTCCGTCTGAGAGAGAAGGGTATTCCGGTACTTCAAGGGTATGGCAGGGGAGACCAGTTAGTTGTTCTCAAGGTGGAAACCCCGGTGAACCTCAACAAGCGGCAGCGGGAACTCCTGGAAGAATTCGCGGAGATTGGCGGCGAGGAAATCCACCCCATGAAGAAAAACTTCTTTGACAAGGTAGTGGATCTGTTCAGCTAGGGTGAGCAGGCGCAGGGGCGGCATTTGCTGCGTTCCTGATGTCTCACGACACCCCTGGTTATTGCTATGACTATTAGTAGCCGGCACCGGTGCGGGACCTCCCGCACCGGTTGCTTCACACTCATTACCGGTTTTGCGCTGCTCCTCTTGTGCCTTGCAGGCCCGGTGCTGTCAGCTGACGTCCATTCCGGCAGGACAACCCTGCTGATCAACCGGGAATACGGCGCTGCTCTCCTTGCCGGGCTTCGCGAGGCCCGTTCAAGTATCATCGTCTCCTGCTATCTCTTTAAAATTACCAAATACCCTGATAATATGCCGCGTCGAGTCGCGGACCAGCTGATTCGAGCCCGGCAGCGCGGGGTGTCTGTTACCGTGATTCTGGAACAGTCCCGGGATGAAAGTGACTTTCTCAACCGGGAAAACCGTGCCACCGCCGCAATTCTTTCCCGGAACGGTATCAAGGTGCGTTTTGACTCCCTCCGCAAAACCAGTCATGCCAAGGTTGTTGTCATCGATGATCGCTTTGTCTTTCTCGGCAGCCACAACCTCACCCACAGTGCCCTGACCCGCAACAACGAACTTTCTGTCCGGATCGATTCGCCGGAGATGGCACGGCAGATAAAAGCCTACCTTGGAACACTCTGATATCTTTCACCTCTGACTCCCATCACTCCATCTGCTGCATTGCCGCGCTTGACCTGAAGATTATCCTGTGGGACAGTTAGGGGGTATATTTTCAAGCACCCTGCGAGGTACTTTCATGAAGCAGATGCTCCTGCACTGGATTGTCGTCTATGGCTACCCGGGAATCTTTGCTGCTCTGCTGCTCGGGATTTTCGGTGCTCCCCTTCCCGACGAAGGTATCCTTTCGTTTGCGGGCTATCTGGCCTTCAAGGGAACATTGAAACTGCATTTTGCCATCTTGGCAGCCACCTTGGGAAGTGTCTGTGGCATATCGCTCAGCTACGCGATCGGCCGTTCCTTCGGACTTTACCTTGTCGAACGGTTCGGTCGTTACATCGGCATTACTCCGGAGCGGCTTGGTAAGGCTCATGACTGGTTCAGCCGCTATGGCAAGTGGACGCTGTTGCCGGGATTCTTCATCCCGGGCATCCGCCACCTGATTGCCTACCTGGCCGGCACGTCTCGACTGAAATATTCCACCTTCTCGCTCTTTGCCTATGCCGGCGGATTTCTCTGGACGACTACCTTCGTTCTGCTCGGCTACTACATGGGCAAGGATTGGCACCGGATTTCAGAGATGCTGCACCACCATCTCCGACTAGGCTCGAGCATCGTGGCGCTGGCTATTCTCGTCTGGTTTCTGGTCCGTTGGCTGCAGCGGAAATTTTTAACAAAACCGCCAAATAGCGAAGGATAAAAAAAGGCGATGCTGCGGAATTCACCAAGCATCGCCTTTTGTCGACTTTCCTGTTTTGAAGCCTTATCCCAGCACAACCTTCTTGAATTCATCGATACCCATTTGCTCGACGATGCGGCATAGACGCTCCTTTTTGCCACAGGATTTGTAGAAATCGATGATCTTTGCGATGATTGCCAGTACTTCATCGTCACTGGCTATTTCTTCCACCAGTACATCGCCGATCCGCGGTCTCATGCCGGAGTTGCCCCCTACCAGAATCTTCCAGCCCTTCGAGGTTCCCATCACGCCGATATCCTTGATCCAGACCTCGGAACAGGAAAGCATGCACCCGGATACGCCCATTTTCATCTTGTTGGGAAGTTCCATGGCATGGTAGATGGCGTCGATCTTCAGGCCGAGGCCCACGGAATCCATGACGCCTCGCTTGCAGAAGGTGGTGCCGGGACAGATCTTGACGCTCCTCACGCAGAGGCCGATGGCGGCGCCTGGTGTCTGCTGGAGATCCTCCCAGATAGCGTCCAGATCCTCTTCTTTAATGCCGACCAAGGCAATGCGCTGTGCCGAAGTGACCTTCACTGCTTGAACATTGTATTTATCAGCTGCGTCACAGATCTTTCGCAGGGTTGCCGTATTGGTAATTCCGCCAGGGATATGAGGCGCAATGGCGTATGTTTCCTTATCGCGCTGTAAAATGGCGCCTTTCTCCAGAATATCTTTTTTCATGAAATCCTCCCAGTATCTATTTTAGTCAACTTGAAAATATAGCACATCTTTTTTATAAAATAAAGAATAAGGGCGCGACAGGAAGCGTGCCTGGTATCCTGTGTGGCCAGCTTTACGCAGTAATTCCGGCAAGTTTTGGTGCCGGGCAAAGCGAGTCGACGTATTCCTGGTCGAGCTCTGGCGAGGAGTCACAGACACTACAGTTTTTCAGCTGCCTCCATGTCCTGACGTATGAAGCGTGTGCAGAGGAAGCAGAATCCGGCGGCAATTGCGATGGCGGCGGGGGTTAGCAGAAGGGCTGACTGGAGCCCCCATTGGTCAGATAGCCAACCGAGTATTGTGGGAGACACGGCATCGCCAAGGGCATGGATAAAGAAAATGTTGACGGCGAATGCCATGGCGCGGCAGCCGGAGGAACTCACATTGACGATCACTGTGTTGAGCGGGCCGGTATTGAAAAAGAGGAAGAACTCGGCAAAAAACATGGCCGTAAGGGAGCCTGTCAGTGATTCGGCCGATATGGCGTAGATGGCGATCGGGGTGCCGACCAGGAAGCCCCAGCCGGAGACCTGCAGATACCCGGAAAGGGTTTTCCTTTGCCGTCTGTCTCCCAACCAGCCTCCCGTGAGGGTGCCGCTAATGCCGGCCAGGACCGTGATGACGCCGAACAGGGTGTTTCCCCGTGCCACATCAAGGTGGTGGACCCGGTTGAGGAAGCTGGGCATCCATTGGGCAAGTCCACCCATGGCAAAGGTCATGGCGGCCATGGCCAGGGTATTGACCACGAACGAGCGATTTTTGAAGAGGGCAACGTATCCTGTAGCAAGAGACGTATGATTTTGTCGTACCCGAAGGGCGCTGTCCGGTTTTTTCGGGTCACGAAGGAACCAGACCACGACCGCGAGAAACAGTCCCGGTGCACCAACCAGGAGAAAGGCAGACCTCCAGCCGAAGTGATACCCGAGAAGTCCGCCGAGAAGATAACCGATGGCGCTTCCTACCGGAATTGCCAGATAGAAATAGGAAAGGACCCGGCCACGGCGTTCCTTGCTGAAAAAATCAGCGACCAATCCTGGAGAAACGGTGCCGAAACTTGCTTCGCCGATTCCCACCACCGTGCGTGCCGCCAACAGGGAGCGGTAGCCGGGAGCGAATCCGGAAAGGGCCGTGGCGAGGCTCCAGACCGCAATCCCGCAGGAGGCGAGGCTGATACGGTTTCCTCGGTCGCCCAGCCATCCCAAGAGAGGGGCGGAGCACATGTAGCAGACCATGAAGGCGCTTCCCAGAAGGCCAAGGGCTGTATCAGACAGGGCAAAGTCCGCTTTGATCAGAGGGAAAACGGCGTAGAGAACCTGACGGTCGATATAGTTGAGGAGATTAACTGCCAGAAGAAGGGCCAGGGCGTAGCGGCTGTATGCAGGTGAACGAGAGTCGTTTGTCATTGGTTGTTCCAATATGAAGTGAAATATTCTAGCACGAGTCTGTTCCGAATATAGCAAAGTTTCCAGGTACAAGGCGAAAGCTTATCTTCTTGATTCCCTAATTCGTACCCTGTACCCCTTAATCCGTACATCCTGATTCTTACCCCTTGCTCCGCAGTATCACCACCAATACTCCCCACAATACCAGCATCAGCGCCATGGAGCCATACATGAGCCGGATCGCACCCTGATAGGATTCCCCGGACAGGTCCCGAAGCGGATCGCCGATAGTCGGTTTTTCCAGCGGCTTGCCGAAATAGCGGTTCGTGCCACCCAGTTGAACCCCGAGAGCTCCTGCCGTAGCCGCCTCCGGGATGCCGCTGTTGGGGGAGGAGTGATTGCCTCCGTCCCGGATTATCATCGTGAAGGCTTTGCTTGCGCTAAGCCCGAAGAAAGGCGCTGCTACTGCCATCAGCAAACCGCTCAGCCGGGCCGGCAACCAGTTTGCCAAATCGTCAAACCGTGCCGAAGCCCAGCCGAATCTGAGATAACGCTCATTCCGGTACCCCACCATGGAGTCGAGGGTGTTTACCGCCTTGTAGGCAAGGCCCAATACCGGTCCGCCGATCATCAGGTAGAAAAGCGGGGCGATGATTCCATCCGAGGTGTTTTCTGCTACTGTTTCTACCAGTGCTCGCCAGATTTCCGGCTCGTCGAGATCGTCCGTGTCCCGTCCGACGATGCGGGAAAGGTACTGCCGAGCCTCCTCCAAATCGCCTGCAATCAGGCGGTCGGCAACCAGCTTCGATTCGCTGTGCAGGGAGCGGGCTGCAAGGCAGGTCCACACCAGAATCAAAACCAGCGCACTACCCAGGTAGGGGCTTGCGGCACTGGCCCCCTTCAGCAGTAAATAGGTGATCAGACTTGTCGCCCCGACAGTGCTGACAAGGAGCAGAACACCACCGAGACGCTCATTCCGGATCAGACGACGCAGGATTTTTTCCAGGGTCGAGATCATCCTGCCGATCCCGACCACCGGATGGGGCAGCCAACGCGGATCTCCAAGGAGCAGATCCAGGGCGACGGCAGCCACCAGTAGCAAAGGCTCTATGCCGGGCATTCTTCAATCCTGCAGATCCGGAACAGCTTTTCCATATCCAGATGCTGCTCCAGATGTTCCGCCAGGAGGTCGAACGGGTCTTCTACCCGGCTTTCAGCCGAAACAACAGGCAAACTTTTTGCCCGTCTCAGCCGGTTGAGAAATGCGGTCCGGAATTCGTGATTGTCGAAAATACCGTGCAGGTAGGTACCGAATACCCGGGCGTCGGCAGAGACAGCTCCGTCAAGGATTGCAACTTCGCTGCCGGAACGGCGCAGCAACTGGACGAACGGCTTTGCCGTGGGACCCAGGGTCGTGCTCCCCATGTGGATCTCATAACCGGAAACTGTGTCTCCACCGTTTGGGGCGATCCGCATGGCAGCGGACAGTAGACGTCCCTCTGCCTGGTGGGTTTCCTTTTCCGGGAGAAGGACCGTCTCCACATCAAGGATTCCCAGCCCCTCAGCCTCCACGACGGATGATTCGATGCCGTCCGGATCAAGGATCCGTGTGCCGAGCATCTGGTAGCCGCCACAGATGCCGACAATCAGTCCTTCAAAGTTACGTATCCGCTCAATCAGTCCCTGTTGCTGGAGAAATTGGAGATCGGAAATGGTGGACTTGCTCCCCGGCAGAATAAGAACGTCAAGACCATCCAGCTCCGAGGAACTCTCACTATAGCGGAGGTCCACATCCGGCTCCGACTCCAGAGGATCGAAATCGGTATAGTTGGAAATGTGCGGAAAGTCTAGTACCCCGATCCGAATGGTTCCTTCCTCGCTCTTCTTTCCTCGCGCCTCGCTCCTTCGTTTCTCCAACGCAACACTGTCTTCTTCCGGGATGCGGAAATGGCTGAAATACGGCACGACCCCCAGAACAGGGACACCGGTCCTCTTCTCCACGAACTCGATTCCCGAGGTCAGCAGCGAGGGGTCGCCGCGAAACTTGTTGATGACGATGCCTTTAACGAGCTCCCGTTCGTCCGGCTGGAGGAGTTCCCAGGTGCCGACGATCTGGGCAAAGACGCCGCCCCGGTCAATGTCCGCCACCAGGATGCAGGGACAGTCGGCCATCTTTGCGATCCTCAGGTTGGCGATGTCGTGTGCCTTCAGGTTGATTTCGGCAATGCTCCCGGCGCCTTCGATGACCACGAACCGATGTTTTCCGGAAAGCCGCCGGAAGCTTTCCTCCACCTTCCGGAAAGCCTCCGGTTTGTAGGCGTTGTACTCCTGCACCACCATGTTTCCCACTACCTTTCCCTGGACAATGATCTGGCTGCCGGTATCCGAATTGGGCTTGAGGAGTACCGGGTTCATGTCGGTGTGGGGCGGGATGCGGCAGCCCTGCGCCTGGACCGCTTGGGCGCGGCCGATTTCGCCTCCCTCAGGGGTGGCATAGGAGTTCAGGGCCATATTCTGGGATTTGAACGGGGCCACCGAAATGCCCCGTTTGCTGAGTATGCGGCAGAAGCCTGCTGCCAGGATTGACTTCCCCACGTCCGAGCCGGTACCAACGAACATCACGGCGCGAGAGAGGCAGGACTGAGGAACGGGGATAGAGGACAGAGGATCGAGGGTAGAGGATTGAGGATCGTCTAAATGGGTGTCTTTCCCCGAACCTCGAACCTTGTTCCTCGTTCCTGTTTCATAACCTCTCGGCGTCACCATCCGCCCCTGCTCGTCAACATAAGTCGAGGAGTTGCCGACGATGACCAGGGAGAACATGTCGATGCTGTCCAAGGGCATCCCGGCCAGGGTGGAAAGGATCTTTTCCTCGCCTTCGCGGCAGGCGTTGCGCACGATGCCGACCGGGGTTTGGGGAGAACGGCAGGCGAGCAGAAGCTCCCAGGCACGCGGAATGTGGCGGACCCTTCCTTTGCTGCGGGGGTTGTAAAGGGCCACTACGAAATCGGCCGCGGCAGCCGCCGGCAGCCGTTTCTCGATCAGCTCCCAGGGGGTCAGCAGATCGGAGAGGGAGATCACGGCGAAGTCGTGCATCAGCGGTGCGCCGAGCACCGCGGCCGCGGCCTGGACCGCGGAGACTCCGGGCACGATCACCACCTCGACCTCATCCGGGGGAGACAATTCCAGCACCAGTCCGGCCATGCCGTAGACGCCGGCGTCACCGCTGGAGACCAGGGCAACCGTCCGTCCCTCAGCGGCGAGTCGCAGCGCTTCACGGCAGCGTTCCACCTCTTTCGTCATTCCGGAGGAGACGACCTCTTTGCCCTTCAGGAGCGGTTTGATCAGGTCAAGATAGGTCTTGTAACCCACCACGGTATCTGCGGATTCGATGGCCTCGCGCGCCTCGAAGGTCATGTTTTTAAGGTTGCCGGGACCGAGTCCCACTACGTACAGTTTTGACATGAAATACCTTTATTAATTAACAGGATAGACAGGAAAACTCCCTGCTCCAGGATTAAGGATTAAAGGGGTAAGGGATACGTAAAATCCTGAGAAAGGGGTGCCCCAGAATTCACACGGTCGCTGATTCTTTAACCGGCTAATAGACCTGCCAGGTTTTCGGAAACCTGGCAGGTCTTGTCCGAAGTGAGCAGGTTTCACCATGTAATTCTTATCCCTAAATTCTAAACATCCCTGTAGACTTGAGTGTTACCTCAAACTTTTTCCGCTATTGCCAAGGTCACATTGCAGCTTTTTACCTTGTTCAGGAGCAGAATTCCATTTCCTGAAGCGAGAAGTGCCGCAGGTTCTGCAACACCAACTGCGCCAATGGCTTCATAGGCATACGCTGATGGTGGGGATGGCGACTGGACGGCGTTCAGTTCTGCACTTTCATAAAAGGAAGTTGAAATACAGTATTTTTCCGCAAAGGCCAAAAGCCCCGGTTCGCTCCGCTTGGCAATAGCGCTGGCAAGGCAGCAGACGCTCTTGAAGGATAGGGAGAGTTTTTCGAGGTTAGCCAGGACAACCTCCTCGATTTCTTCCATAGAGGTGCCGCTGTTGCAGCCGACGCCGAGCGCCAGGTTCCTCGGCCGAAGGATCAGGGCGTTCGCTTGCCGGTACTCCGGCGGGATCTTCCGGTTGGTAACAAAGAGGAATCCTGCGGCTTTGCTGCAGAGTGCCGACTGAAAGACAGGATAGTAGCTGAGGTTGCCCCGTCCGGAGACAAACCGTTCCACCTGCCCGGTCCGGTCGACCACGGCAATTTCCCCGCCTTCCAGCAGCAGGGTATTGAGGATCTTGATCCGGGACAGGTCGTCGATGACCCATCCCTGTTCTTTGGCAAGCATATCGAAGGAGGGTAGCCCGTGGACGTCGGTGGCGGTGGTGATAACTGCTGTTGCTCCGGTGGCAAGAGCGCATTGCTCCGCCAGGAGGTTGGCCCCGCCGAGATGGCCGGAGAGGAGCGACACGGCAAATCTTCCTGCATCGTCCATAACTACGATGGCCGGATCGCGGTCCTTTCCCTCCAGCAGCGGAGCGATCATCCGTACGACAATGCCGCTGGCCATGATGCAGACCAGGCCTTGTCTTTCCTGCCACAATCTGGCGAGCAGAGAGCGCAGCTCTTCCGTGTATACCGAGGCCGGAGATGCAACGCTGGCGGCGTATTTCAATGGGATGAACAACTCTGACGAAGGAATTCCCTTTGAGAGACGTTCCCCAAGGAGGGCACCGCTGGCGGTTATGGCGATGAAGGCGATCTTCAGTTCTAGTTCCTCGTTGGGTTGGAAATCCCCTGTAGGGGCGAAGCAAACGCTTCACCTGCTTCGCCCAACGATTCAGCAATTATGCAAGCAAGGGCGAAGCAGATACACCTTGCTTCGTCCCTACGAGTAAAAGTCTCTCAGGTTATGATTCCCTTGCGGCAGCCGTGGCTGAATTCCTTATCATAGAGGAGCGACCTGGCCTTCAGCCCTTCTTTCCGGGCCTTGAGCACATCGCCAACCAGGATAAGCGCCTGTTTGCCGATACCCGCCTCTTTCACCTTTTCGGCTATGTCCGCGAGAGTTCCCTCAACGATCTGCTGATCGGGCCAGGAAGCGCGATAGACCACCGCTACCGGTGTGACGGGTGTATAGGCCCCTTGGAGCAATTCTCCTACCACCCGGTCAATCATGGAAACGGAGAGATAGATAACCAGCGTTGCGCCGATTTTCGCGATCTCGTTCAGGGATTCTTGCTCCGGTACCGGTGTCTTTCCCTCCATACGGGTGAAGATCACCGTCTGGGAAATTTCCGGCAGGGTCAGTTCCTGCTTCAGGGCAGCGGCAGCCGCAAAAGCGCTGGTCACTCCCGGCACAACGTCATAATCGATGCCTAGCCGGTCCAGTTCCGCCATTTGTTCCTGGATCGCGCCAAAGATGGCGGGATCCCCGGTGTGTAATCTCACCACGTTCCTGTCGACAAGTACCGCTTCGACAATGGCAGAAGTGGTTTCCTCCAGGGTCATGGAGGACGAGTCATAGACCTCGGCATGGGGCGCGTGACTGCGCACCAGCTCGCGATCCACCAGACTGCCGGCGAAGATGACCACCTTGGCTTCACCGAGCAGCCGGGCGCCTTTCACTGTGATAAGTTCCGGGTTACCGGGACCCGCGCCGATGAAATGGACCTTTGTCAAGAAAACCTCCTAAAACAATAAACCTCTAGCCACAGAGGGCACAGAGAACACAGAGGGGAAAATCAAAACCCTATAAAGAAAATCTTTTTAGACCATCGATGAGCCTGCTTTCGCCAAAATTAAGCAGTAATCCGCGTTTTAAACCAGTGCTTTTCAGATAAGAAAGTACCTGGGCGGCAAATATTTCATCAAGCTTCCGTACAGACTTGATTTCAACTACGACTTCACCAGCCACTACTATGTCAAGCCGTTGGCCCTTGATCTTTTTCCCTTTATAAATCACTTCGACTTCTTTTTGCCGCTCGAAAGCAATATTTCTAAGACTGAACTCATGGCACAGAGCTTCCTCGTAAATTGATTCCAGTAAAGCCGGGCCCAAAATCCGATGAACCTCGATTGCCGAAGAGATAATCTGTTCCGTAAGCGGATCACCCATTAGGTAACCTTAGATCTGAGTCTGAAAACTCTGTGTTCTCTGTGGCTAAGTGTCTGTTTTCTTTACGATCAGCAGCGACAGGTAATCCAGCTTTTTTCCCGCCAGCGAGTCCAGGTCGAACACCACCCGCTCTTTGCTTGTCCCGGCCCGACTGACAAAGGCACAGCATCCCTCGAGCCCCAACTCTTTCAGGAGAGCGTGCACCCGGTCGAAGACCCGATTGACCTTCATGAGGACGATTGTATCGAAGTCAAGCAGGGTCTGGCGGAGCTTTTCCTCTTCGAAAGTGGCAGGCAGGACGGCAACCCGCTCGGATGCCGCTGCCAGGGGCATGCCGGCAGCCACGGCTGCGGCATTGATGCTGGAGACACCCGGTACCACTTCGACCGGAATATCAGGGTGACGTTCACGAAAGATTCGGTAGAGGTAGAGGAAGGTGGAATAGAGAAACGGGTCGCCAATGGTGATGAAGGCCACGTCCTTGCCCTGCCGCACGTGGGAGACCATCGTTTCGGCTGCGTCTTCCCAGAATTCGTCCAGCCCCTCCTGGTCCTTCTTCATGGGAAAGATGCGGACGATTACCTCTTGGCGGCAACGGTCGAGAAAAGGCTCCACAATGGAGAGGGCATGGCTGGAGTCGCCCTCGCTGGCTGCCGGTGCACAGATGACCGGTACCTGGCGAAGGATTCTTTCTGCCTTGCGGGTCAGGAGTTCAGGATCGCCGGGACCGACACCAACGGCGTAGATCCGGGCCACTATTCCTCACCCCTGCGAGCGGAGATGATGTAGACCGGGTTATGGGCTTCAAACATCTTGTATTCGGTCAGGCTGACTGTTTTTGAAACGTTGATGCAGGTTACCTCGACGGTGTAGCCATGGTCTTCCAGGAATTCTACAGCCTTGGTGAGGGTGTCGAGGGTCACGGCATTAAGCACGATGACACCATCGGGTTTCAGTCGCTTGTCCACGGCATCGATGATTTCATCCAGCATTCCGCCGGAGCCGCCGATGAAGACCCGGTCGGGATTCGGCAGTTCGTCGATTCCTTCCGGCGCATAGGCTTCTACCAGCATCACGTTTTTGGCAGCGAACTTTTTCAGATTTTCCCGAATAAAGCTCAGGTATTGGGGATTCTTTTCCAGTGCGTAAATCTTGCCGTTCGGCATCAGGTTGCTCGCTTCGATGGATACCGAGCCGCTGCCGGCGCCGATGTCCCAGAGCACCTGGTCATTCTGGATTTGTAGTTTGGCCAGGGTTACGGCACGGATTTCCAGCTTGGTGATCAGTTTTCTGGCGGTTGCGAACTCTTCGTCGGCAATTCCCAGGAGCGGGTAATTTTCCAGGTTCGGCTCCCAGGCCTTGATCAGGATCAGGATGTTGAGGGGGGACGCCTGCAATTCCACCAAGCCCCTGACATCGGTGCGGGTAAACTTTTCCGTGGGGAGCCCCAAGTCTTCGCAGAGATATACGTCATAGCCTTCCGCGCCCCGGTTGATGAGTTCTTTGGCGATTGCAGCCGGAGAATTCACCTCATCGGTGAGCACGGCAGCCTTGTCGGCGGCAATGATGCGGTCAATGGCACCTTTCAGACCGCGGCCGTGGACGGAAACGAAAATCGAGTCGTCCCACGGTTCCTTGATCCGGGCAAATGCGTACTGGACACTGGTGACATTGGGGAAGATCTCGATCCGGTCCTTGGGGAGATTGCGGAACAGGAAGCGGGCGACACCGAAGAAGTTCGTGTCTCCGGAGCTGAGCACCACGACTTGTTTCTCGGTGCTCTTGAGAAGGTCCAGCATGATGGAAAGATCGGAGAAGGTCTGCTTTTCCCCCTTAAAATCGGGAAAGATGTTCAGG
>JAQUHM010000428.1 GCA_028683595.1 Geobacteraceae bacterium
ATGATAACGAGTGAAATACTTTCTCCCCTTTGCCGGAGGTCTGCGACCAGACGGGGAACAGAGGACATTTCAACCTGCAGCGATTCTTCTTCCATACAGGTAAAAATCGGCTCCCAGACAGCTTTTTCTTCGCTGTCCGCTACGAGCACGATAGTTGTTCCGGTTGCACTCATGGTATTCTTCCTTTCGATTCCAGCAACAGATACACTCAAGATCACGGCTGCGGTCTGGGGGCCAAAACGGCAATCATGACCGTTGCATCATCCTCAAGGCTGGGAGTTCCGGAAAATTCCCTGGTATATTCCAGCATGGCGAGCGACGTTTCGTGGGGCGCTCTTCCGATATTTTCTCGGATGAGATTCTCCAGCCGGTCATACCCCAAGTCTTCTCCATCACCTCCTCGACACTCCACGATCCCATCCGTATAGAGGACTATGCTGTCGCCCGCTGCGAATTCCAGTGAGAATTCCTGATACAGTGTGTCTTCTTCGAAACCAAGGGGAAAACCTGATGCATCCTGGAGCATTTTCAGCTCGCCCGAATTTCCTCGAAACAGGTAAGGAAAGTTGTGGCCTGCGTTTGCATAGTGGAGGCGCATGTTCTCCGTATCTATCACGGCGACACAGCAGGTCATGAGCAGTCTGCGCTTGGCCGTCGCCGTTATTGCCCTGTTCATGCCCGCAAGCAATTCCGTCGGCGTCGCAATCCCGAGCGACAGCAGGGTATGGAGACTCGCCTTGGCGGCGGTCGTGACCATTCCGGACTGAACCCCATGCCCGCTGACATCCGCGATGATCAAACCAAGCATGTTCTCTCCACAGATGAAGTAATCATAGAAATCGCCGCCGATCTCCGTCGAGGTGGTGATGCCGGCCCCGACATGAATGTCCTTGAAGCAGAATTTCGGTTCTGGCAGAAGATCCTGCTGAATCAGACTCGCGTGGGCAACCTCTTCCCTGATCCGTCCGCTCATACTTCGCAGTGTCGAAAGTAAGCTTTGCTGGAATTCGGATATCCTCATCATGAGTTCGGATACCGACACAACCCCTACACACTGTTCACCCTCTGCTATCAACAAACAATCGGTTTCCAGAATTGGATCCCGTTCTATCAGACACGCAAGCGCACCCGCAATATCCAGACAGGGTTCCATCACGACCGGGTTGTCATCCGCTAGCTCGGCGATCGGTTTGTTGCTGTACAGATCAAGCGCGAACTTGCGGCTTAAATGGTTAAAGAAGAGGTTTTTACGGCTGATCAAGCCGACATATACACCTTCGGCAACCAGAGGAAGCAGAAGCAGGGAGTTATCATTCCGAAACATCTCCACAACCTCTCGGACCTTCCATTCGGGGTGTATATCTTTCGCCACCTGCATGATATCCCGCAAACAGGGTATAAAATCGTACGGCTCGGCAATAGTGACACTTGAACGCAATGCAGACCCATGATCTGCATCCAGGTCGATACTTTGCGCAGTATCGCGCTCTGAAGTTGTTTCAGGATGCATGGCGAGCGTTAGAGATTCCCGTTCCGAAAGCGGTTATCCCGGTTGCGGTTTCTTTTTCTGTGCTGTTCAGACAGTAGCGGCAATTTTGCCCAGGCAGCGGACAATGAAGAGTTTTGCACATGGATGCCTCTCCAGTTTTCGTTATTTGCGTTACCAAAAAGCAAGTTCGCCCCGATCCACCGGTCTGAATTACGACCCTGTCCTCATCCAACCTATAACGATTCCTTATCCTTCATCGGTGAAAAACGGATGGCAATGATTCTGACAAAAGCGAGCGAAAGCACCAGCGCCAAAGCCATGAAGAGTTTCTGCCACTGGATGTCCCGATACCAGAACGCCAGAATCTCAGTCAGCGTTGTGACCAGCACGGCATCAATAATGTAGGTAACCTTCACCCTTCCGTAGCTATAATATGCAAGAGCTGTACGGAGTATTTCCATGATAGCCAGCACCGTAAGGATATCGATAAGAATGGTTCGGAATACCTCATGAAACGGCTCGCTGAAAATAAGACGAAAATCGTACACGGTATAAGCAGTTCCCGCGAGTATCGTCACGAAAATCGCAACAACTACCACCGAGATCACCGCCTTGGCCGCCAGTTCGAAATAACGGGAAATTCTTTCATCCAAAACTTCATCACGATACACGCAGTACCTCCTTTCGACGGGAGCCATACTACCCGTCGTTTATCGCAGACGTGTGGCAGCCGTGTAAACACATCGCAACAAGGATGGTATTTTACGCATGCCTTTCATTGTCTTCTTATTATTTGACAAAACAGCACATTCGGGACATTACGGAAAAGAAACAGGCACAGATGAATCTTCAGCGATATCCTGAGCACCTTGTAGAAATGGCAGATGAGCGCACCGCAGAATTGAACAAGGCCAACAAGGACCTTACCCGGGAAAATGCCGAGCGAAAAAAGGTGGAAAAGACACTGCGGGCAAGTGAGGAAAAGTTCCGTGCTGTTGCGGAGACTTCTCCCTCTGCAATATTTCTGTACCAGGGTGAGAGATTCATTTACGTCAACACTTCCGCTGAACGCCTGATTGGCTATACGCAAGACGAATTTCTTGCCATGAAATTCTGGGATTGGGTCCACCCTGATTTTTCGGAACTCGTGAAAACACGTGGCATTGCAAGACAACAGGGGGCCCCGCTTCCATCGGAGTATGAGTTACGCTTTATTACAAAAACAGGTATGGAAAGATGGGGTCTTCTCTCTGCAAGATGCATCGAATTCGAGGGCAAACCAATTAGAATAGCGGCTTTCGTTGATATAAACGAGCGCAAAAAGGCGGAGATAGAGATCCGCGAGATGAACGAGGAGTTACAGCAAAGGAGCGAACAACTACTGGCTGCCCAGGAAGAACTCATTCGCAAGGAAAAACTTGCCTCCCTCGGCCAGCTTTCCGGTTGCGTGGCGCACGAGTTGCGCAACCCTCTCGGTGTAATGAGCAATGCGGTGTATTTTCTGAAAAGCATTCAGCCGAATGCCGAAGAAAACGTACAGGAGTACCTGGACATTATCAGTCAGGAGATAGAGAACGCCGGAAGAATCATCACCGACATACTTGACTTCTCCCGCACCAGGACACCGAAAATAATGCCGACAGAACCATTCCTGCTGGTGGCAAATTCCCTTGATAAGTGCGCCGTTCCAGA
>JAQUHM010000429.1 GCA_028683595.1 Geobacteraceae bacterium
CTTTTGTACCTTTTCAAAGAGCGGTTCAAGGGCGATTCAATCGACTGGGTTTCCCTGTTCGGAAGGTTCAGTCGGCTTTATCAACCAGCCTGAGCCCGATTTAGCACTTTTTCAGGGACGACTAATTAATGGTAGCTTAAGTAAGGTGCATGCCAAGGATCGCACGTTCAGTAGCTGTCGACTATCCCCACCATATCACGCAAAGGGGCAATAATAGGACAACGGTGTTTTTCGATGTAGAGGATCACTGGTTCTATATCAATACCCTTAAGCGATACAGTCAAAAATTCAAACTGGAAATATGGGCATATTGTCTGATGGGAAATCATGTACATCTTCTTGCCGTACCGAGGGAAGACACCTCATTGGCAAGAGGAATAGGTCTAACTAACATGGTCTATACGCAATATCTCAACCGTAAAAATGGCAATTCCGGAAGAGTCTGGCAGAACAGGTTTTTTTCGTGCGCGGTGGAGAAAGACACATATTTATGGAGTGTCGCTCGATACATAGAGAGAAACCCTGTCAAGGCTGGAATTTTGGCGCAAGCCGAGGAATACCGTTGGTCAAGCGCGCGAGCGCATTTGTTGAGTCGAACAGATCAACTTTTGAGCGGAGAGGAATGGTTGACTGAGGCGGAGCAAAATAGTTATAAGGCATTTTTTGAAGAAGACAGCGATGAGGTCGAAAAAACAATCCGCCAAAGAACTTCAAGCGGGCGCCCTCTAGGCGGGGACGAGTTCATTTGCTTTCTAGAGGGTAAGTACGGACAGAGGTTGAAAATGGGCAATAAAGGTCGGCCGAAGAAAGTTGCCGATGAAAAATAGGGAAGTGTCCCTTTTTTATTTATAGACATGCTGCTTACGGATGTAATTATGCCGGATAAGAACGGCGTTGACGCAGCCCGTGAGATCAAAAAACTTAACCCTGGTATTAAGGTGCTTATTACGAGTGGCTACACGATGGACATAATCAAAGAGAAAACAGGAGCCGACAAGGCTTTTGACCTTATAATGAAACCGATACACCCATTGAAACTTGCCCTGAAGGTCAGGGAGGTCCTTGATGGTAACGACTAATCAAACAAATAAGGGAAAAGGAAGAAAAGGGGACAGATTTATTTTAGCAATTGAAAATTAAAATATTCCATTGTACAACTCGCGCATGCCATGAACTTCAAGAGTTGTAATTGCTAACTACCCCCACCACATAATCCAGAGGGGGCACAACCGACAGGTAATATTTTCGTCTGATGACGACTATATGTATTACCTTGATAACCTGCGTAATTGGAAAGACAAGCTGTCCTGCAAGGTCTATTCGTACTGCCTGATGACCAACCGTTCATTTTATAATTGATCCCGGTGAAGAAGAAAATAACCTCTCGAAACTGATGAAGCGTATAGCTGGACGGCAGACAAGACTAGTAAATAAGGTCGAAAAGCGTAGCGGAAGTCTTTGGGAAGGGCGTTACAAGTCGAGTCCGATCAGTACTAACGAATATCTTTTGGCCTGTTGCAGATACGTGGAATTGAACCCCGTTCGAGCCGGCATGGTTGCCGAGCCAGGAGAATACCGCTGGTCGAGCTACAGAACCAAAGTTGGCCAAGAGAGCGAAGAGTGTCTGGATTTTGATCCTTACTACATGGGACTAGCTCATACAAAAAGGAAACGGGCGGATAAATACGCAGAGTGGATAAAGGGTACGATTCCGGAAGGCGAGTTGTTATTGATCCGACAATCACTTTAACGGGGACAATTAACTGGCAGCGCAAGGTTTGTGGATGAAGTTGAGGATAAGATAAAAAGACGGATAAAGTTTCGCGGGCAGGGGCGACCGCTAAAATAAATCTGTCCCCTTTTCTCTTCATGAAGAACCGTAAAGGAGTTAAATATGTTCAGATTTGCATTGCCGGTACTGCTTCTGCTGGGAGTTTTACTCACAGTCTGCGGATGCGGGGGTAACGACGATAACCTGATAGTCGCGGGGTGGGCTATCGGGTTCCGCATGGACGGGGCAGCCGCCATTTTCCATACGGCCAACGGAGGGGCATCCTGGACGGAGCAGGGGAACCCGGAACTGTGGCAGGGGATGAACGGCAATGACATCTCGGCCGTGGATGCCTCGACTGCCTGGGCGGCACTGGGGGACGGGGTGAACAATGAAGGCGTAATCCTTCATACCACTGACGGCGGAGGCACCTGGAATTCGCAGACTCTGCCTGACAGCGTCAATGATCAGGTCAAGGGAATCAAGGGACTTTCAAGAAGCGTGGCCTGGGCCGTAACCCTGGGAGGCACGGTCATGCGCACCCTTGACGGCGGTAAAACCTGGGTTGTCGTCCCCCATGAGGGGGTTACCATAAACCAGGTCAACCGGATGGACGCCAGGGGAGATGACATCTGGATCGCGGATGTCGGCAGCGGCAACCAGGGCATGATCCATTCTGCTGATTTCGGTCTGCACTGGCGCAAGGAACAGCTCCCGGAGGATGTTCAGCCGATGGATGGGCCCATGTGCGTCAGCATTGTGAATTCCAGGGTGGCCTGGGCTGCCGTGAGACCGGAGGCGAATGTCTACCGGACCCTTGACGGCGGTGACAACTGGAACCTGGATGCTCCCCACATAACAGGGCCCAATGACATCGACGACATTTGCGCGGTTGGTGAGGACATTGCCTGGGCTGCCCAGAATGTCGACGATTCCGGAAATATTATTCGAGTGCGGATGGTTGATGGAAAGGCAGTTTGCGACGTTATGGACCCCATGCAGAACAATTATCACTTCGAGGGGGTTACCTGTTTCAATGAAAACAATCTCTGGGTAGTGGGATTCAAGGCTGTCGGAGCTGCGGAAAGCCTGCCGCTAGGGGTAATACTCCACACTCGAGACGGTGGGAAAACCTGGACGAGCCAAAAAGTGCCGGCAAACGACGTGAATCTTTGGAAGGTCTCCTTTGCAGGGGCTTTTCGTTAGGAGATTGATGCCTCTATTGAATCCTCTGTCCCGGGATTTATGAAAGATACAAGAGGATAACGGTGTCAGAGCTACACGGCCTGTTGCCCAAAAGACATCAGCCTGGCTCTAACTAGCTGAACATGCTATAATCCGGCCATCATTAGCTATTTGGAGAGTCGCCATGATGGGAGTCCAGGAACAACCTCAGAGCAGCCTGTTT
>JAQUHM010000074.1 GCA_028683595.1 Geobacteraceae bacterium
TTACGGTGCCTATGTCCTTGATGTTCTTAATGGCAAGGTTAAGACTTTCCTGAGCAAAATAACACTGCTGGCTTCAGGTGGTGCCGGGAAAGTTTACCTGTATACCTGTAATCCCGATGTGGCTTCAGGAGACGGTGTTGCCATGGCGTATAGGGCTGGTGCATTAATCTCAAATATGGAGTTCATGCAGTTCCACCCCACAACACTCTACCATCCTCTGGCAAAATCATTTCTTATCTCTGAGGCTGTCCGAGGTGAAGGAGCAATTCTGCGCCGCAGTGATGGAACTCCTTTCATGGAGAAGTATCACAAGCTTAAGGATCTGGCACCCCGCGATATAGTTGCACGTGCAATTGATAACGAAATGAAAACCTATGGTGATGATTGTGTATACCTGGACATAACACACAAAGATTCCGATTTTATCAAGACTCGTTTCCCGAATATTTATCGAACCTGTTTGAGGTTTTGTCTGGATATGACAAAAGAACCATTGCCTGTTGTTCCTGCTGCTCATTATTTGTGCGGGGGTGTCGTTTCAGATAAAAACGGGGAAACAAATATTGCAAATCTTTATGCTATTGGTGAAGTAGCTTTTACCGGTTTGCATGGTGCAAACAGACTTGCCAGTAATTCTCTTCTCGAGGCAGCAGTTTTTGCCGGCAGGGCATATCGTCACAGTGTAGAACGTCTAAAGAAGACGAAGTTTGACTTCCCTGGAATTCCTCAATGGGATTCAGGTACAGCCACCAACAGTGATGAGATGGTTGTCGTATCACAAAACTGGGATGAAGTTCGACGGTTCATGTGGAACTATGTGGGAATTGTTCGGTCAAATAAACGCCTCGAACGTGCGTTAAATCGCATCAAGCTTATCCAGGACGAAATCGCGGAATATTACTGGGATTTCCTCATAACATCGGACTTGATAGAGTTAAGAAACATTGCCACGGTGGCAGAATTGATAATTCGATGCGCACAACAGCGTAAAGAATCTCGTGGGCTTCACTACAACATTGACTTTCCCGAGCGCGATGATGCAAATTGGAAGAAAGACACTCTTATTCAAATAAATTTGAGGAATTATGACGATAGATGATTTCCGATGTGAAATTGATCGCTTGGACAGTGAACTGCTGAAAATCTTCAATCAGAGAGCGCAGTTGGCACTGAAGATTGGCGAACTAAAGAAAACAACCGGCCTTCCCATATTTGATCCAGGTCGTGAAAAAAAGATCTTTCAAAGAGTGAAAAACGAAAATCCGGGCCCTTTGGACGATCAGGCTATTGTGCGATTATTTGAACGGGTTATAGACGAATCAAGGCGATTAGAGAGAATCATGACTGGAAGTGAAAAATGAGCCAGTGTGAGGTTATTATATGCTGATAATTATGAAAAGATGCGCAGACGAAGCGGATCTCGATCACATAAAAGAATTTCTTGTCACCAAAGGCTTTGATATTCACCAATCGACAGGGGTAAATCAGATCATTATCGGTGTTATCGGAGATACTGATTCGCTCGATATTCGAGAACTTGAGTCAATCAATGGCGTCCTGCAAGTAATTAGAATAATGAAGGAAGTTGCCCAATGTATCAATACACCATGACACCTGCATACCCAACAACCTGATTAAAATCTCCTGATACTTCGCCACTCGTGGCGTATCGAATCAGGTCACTTTTTGTTGCCCCCATCTCAATTGCCGCCACTAGCATGACTGAAGCGGGAATAATTCCGCACATGGTAATCCCCCTGCCCTTCACAATCGAATACATGCCTTCAGGATTCATATCCAGAGCTTCGTGGATTGCCAGACTGTCTTCATAGTGAGCCACATCTGCAGGTTGGTAGTGGGACATGTCTGAACTGGCAATAATAAGAACCTCTTTCTCGTATTCGTGGATAGCCTTTGTCAGCGATAATCCCAAGCTTCTGCACGACGAATAATCACTTAGTCCGAGACAAAGAGGAACTATGGTAACATCTGGTCTGAGGTATTGAAGAAAAGGTACTTGAACTTCGATGGAATGTTCATATTGATGGGCAGTGCTGTCTTCTTCCACCAGGGAAGAGTTATGTAATAAAAGTGACGATAGTTGCTGATTTATGCTGACTTTACCAAGAGGGGTGATCCACTCCCCGGGAGGGAATAAGGCGGCCCTTGAGCCAATACCATGATGGTTCGGTCCGAGGATTACAACTGTTTCTGGAATTTCCACGCGTGCATAGACAGCCCCGGCAACAGCACCCGAGTAAACATATCCGGCATGAGGAACGATAGCCCCGAGCGCTTTTACTTGTTTGTCTTCTACTTTTACAAATTTCTCCAGTTGATCTCTGAGACGTATCGGATCGCTAGCATAGAACTGTCCTGCAACTGCAGGTTGTCGTACCATAGCAAAACTCCTTTTGGGAATACCCGTCAAATCTCGTCAGTCGTTGTTTGGACGCCCACAAGGGGGAGTTCCTCCTGTTGTTCATGAATGCCCTCGCCTACCAGATCTTCAATTTCCCGTAATGTTGGTAAAGACTTGAGATCCTTCAGGCTGAACATTTCCAAAAAATACCGAGTTGTACCGTAAATCAATGGTCTTCCGGGAATATCCTTTTTCCCGAGAATTTTTACAAGTTTCTTTTCGAGGAGTGTTTTGATAACACCTCCCGAATCAACACCTCGCAGGTATTCGATTTCAGCTCGAGTAATCGGCTGGCGATACGCTATAATTGCCAGGTTTTCCAAAGCCGATTGGCTGAAACGAGATGTTTTTGCTTTAACAAGCCGGCGAACATAGTCCCCGTTTTCTTCACGTGTTCTGAATTGGTACCCTTTTGCAACTTCAGTGAGGAAAATACCACGATCTGGATCTGAATAATCAGATAGAAGCTCAAGTATGCTGGTGTGAATGAGATCTCTATCATATTCTTGTAGTATACCGCAAAGCCTGTCAAGAGACATTGGTTCTTCCGAGATAAAGATAAGGCTTTCAACAATCGATTTAATCCGAGAAGCTGTCATCCCTACTCTCCTGATCATGGCTGTCAGTCTATTCAACGACAGCTGGCTTGATCCATATCTCTCCGTATTGCTCTTGCTGGCGGATGCGAATTAGTTTGAGTTTGCAGAGTTCGAGAATAGCTAGGAAGGTAGCGACAATATAGTCACGATCTCTGCTGTTTTCGAAGAGTTCTGCGAAAGCAATAAACTCTTTTTCCTGCAAAAGGGAGAGAATCTCGTTGATTCTTTCTGCAATGCTGATTGATTCAGCACACACTTCATGGAAGCTTTCTTGGGGAGCCTTCGCAAGGATGCCTTTAAATGCTTCAATAAGAGCAAACAGGTCAAGTTCTAATGGTTCAGCAGGTACCTCATCTGATTGTAGCTCTTCCGAGGGAAAAGACCGGGCAAAGAGTTCTCTGCCAAGAAGCTTTTGCTCATTGAGGCGCAAGGCAGCCTCTTTATATCTGCTATATTCTACAAGCCTGCGAATTAGTTCCGCACGAGGGTCCTCTCCCTCTTCATCGGGATTATCCTCGTGGCGGGAAGGGAGGAGCATGCTTGATTTGATCTGAATAAGGGTAGAAGCCATCACCAGAAAATCCCCGGCAATTTCCAGGTTCAGATCCTTCAGTAATTTAATGTATTCAAGGTACTGCTTGGTGATAATCGCAATAGGGATATCGTAAATATCCAGTTCACTTTTCTTTATTAGGTACAAAAGAAGATCAAGGGGCCCCTCAAACTTCTCAAGTTTTACTTTATATGAAAAGTCATAACTTACTGATTTATTGTTGTAATCTTCGGGGGGGATAATTTCCAATCAAAGACTCCCGTGCTTTGAAATAGTTACGCTGCGTTGCTTTTAAAGCTTGATTGCTTCTCTGGCTTGGGTCATGGTTTCAGCAGCAAACACATTTGCTCCGTTTTCCCCTTCACGGAGGAGTCATGTGCTAGGCTCTCCAGTTTTACTCCTGTAGTACCTTCCTGTTCGCGAGAACGCAATGGAAATGTTCCAGATGAAGTTCATCAGGTAGTCTCACAACGCTGACGATTCACTAATTCACAATAATATCTCCGATACAGTCAAATCTTCATATGAAAATTAAAATTGTAGAAAGCCGAGGCGAATTATTGAAGTGTTCTTTATCAGAAAATCCAATGCATCTGGTCCAATCAGAAAATAAATCCCAGCATCAAGCGGAGGAACAATCACCATGGATAATATGGATGGGAAGAGTACAACCAGAAGAATAACCCCAATCATCCCGAAAGTTTCAATCTTTGAGTAGGCTATTGACAGTTGATTTGGTAAGAAACCAACGACTACCCTGCCACCATCAAGAGGAGGAACGGGAATAAGGTTGAATATTGCCAGAACAAGATTGATGAAAACTGAGAAAACTAACATCAAGAGGATTGGTTCAGAAAGGTAACCAGGGACTATTGCGAAGATTTGTATGATAGCTCTTATCATTAAGGCAGAAATTGACGCTAATAGAAAATTTGTGATGGGACCCGCTGCGGCAACCCAAATCATATCTCTCTTGGGGTTACGTAAATTGTTGAAGTTAACAGGAACTGGTTTTGCCCATCCAATCTTTATGATAAATAGCATCAACAAACCGATCGGGTCAATATGCTTGAAGGGATTAAGTGTTAACCGTCCCATCATTTTGGCTGTCGGGTCACCAAATTTATAGGCAATATATCCATGAGATACCTCATGGCAGACAACGGCAAAGATCCCAGGAACAAGCATGATCGAAAGTTTGAATAAAAAGTTTTCCATATACCTTCTCTACTGCGTATTGTGGTGGTAAACTGAATAAAACTAACAGATAGGACTGTTCATGTCAATGAATGCAAACCTGTCTAAAACGAAGCAGACTAGAGTATAAAGTTTATACAAAAGGCGGGATTATTCCCGCCTTTTGTATTAGGATATCAGAATGTTGTCAAACAAGAAAGGCGGGAGATCTCCCGCCTTTCCTCTGTTATGTAGATATAGGAATTAGATATCGTAGTACAATTCAAATTCCATCGGAGTTGGACGCATGCGAATTGCGTTTACTTCTGCTTCGGTCTTGTACTCAAGCCATTTATCGATGACATCAGACGTGAAAACATCGCCTTTCAGGAGGAACTCATGGTCATCCTTGAGAGCTTGTAACGCTTCTTCGAGACTACCCGGTGCCGAAGGAATGCCAACCAGTTCTTCCGGGGTAAGACCGTAGATGTCCTTATCAAGTGGCTTGCCCGGATCTATCTTGTTCTCGATACCGTCAATACCAGCCATTAAAATCGCGGCGAAGGCAAGGTAGCCGTTGCAGGACGGATCTGGTGTTCGGAACTCAACACGCTTTGACTTAGGATTGGTGGAGAACATGGGGATACGCAGAGCAGCAGAGCGGTTCCGGCTGGAGTAGCACATATTGACCGGAGCTTCAAATCCGGGAACAAGACGCTTGTAGGAGTTAGTAGTCGGGTTGGTTAAGGCGCAGAGTGCCTTGGCATGCTTGATGATACCACCGATATACCAGAGAGCCATCTGGGAAAGCCCGCCGTACTTGTCGCCGGCAAACAGGTTGGTACCTTCTTTCCAGATGGACACATGGGTGTGCATCCCGGAGCCGTTGTCACCGTACAGAGGTTTTGGCATAAAGGTAACAGTTTTGCCGTTGCGCAGAGCTACGTTCTTAATAACATACTTAAACCATTGAAGTTGGTCGGCCATGTCCAACAGTGATGCAAAGCGCATGTCGATCTCGGCCTGGCCACCGGTAGCTACTTCGTGATGCTGACACTCGATACGAATACCGACATTCTGCAGTTCCATGACCATTTCGGTGCGGAGGTCGTTCTGGGAGTCGGTCGGAGAAACAGGGAAGTAACCTTCCTTGTGGCGAGGCTTGTAGCCGAGGTTGGGAAATTCTTCACGGCCGGTATTCCATGCACCTTCTGATGAGTCAACGGCATAGAAAGATTGATTTGCTGAAGAGTCGTACCGTACGTCGTCGAAAATAAAGAACTCGGCTTCCGGTCCGAAGTATGCAGTGTCGCCGATGCCAGATGCCTTCAGGTAGGCTTCCGCCTTTTTGGCAATATTGCGTGGGTCGCGGCTATAGCCTTCCTTGGTGATTGGATCAAAGATGTTACAGATCAGGCTCAATGTAGGAATTGCGGTGAACGGATCCATTACTGCGGTTGTGCAATCAGGAAGAATGATCATGTCAGACGCATGGATCGGCTGCCAGCCACGAATGGAGGAACCGTCGAATCCTAAGCCGTCCTCAAAAACATCTTCATCGAATTCACTGATAGGCACGCTGAAATGCTGCCAAATACCAATAAAATCCATGAATTTGAAATCTACCATAAGTGCGCCATTTTCTTGTGCAAACTTTACAACTTCTTGCGGTGTCATTCATCCTCTCCTTTATAAAGTTAAATAGACACAATTAGATTGCGTCTTGTCCTCGCTCACCGGTTCTGATCCGGACAACCTCTTCCACGGTGGTTACGAATATTTTGCCGTCGCCAATACGGCCAGTTTTTGCCGATTGCTCTATTGTTTCAACTACCTTCATTACCAGGTCGTCACCGACAATAATTTCCATTTTGATTTTCGGAATAAAATCAACAACATATTCAGCGCCACGGTATAGTTCCGTGTGGCCTTTCTGTCTGCCGAAGCCTTTAACTTCACTGACAGTTATTCCTTGGATTCCAATCTCGTTGAGAGCTTCTTTAACTTCGTCCAGTTTGAACGGTTTTATTATAGCTTCTACTTTCTTCAATTGAATCACCCCCTCAGAAAATATTCATGCAATACAACATCGTAAACTGTACCTGGCTAGGGAAAAAACGTATGACTCACCGTCTGAATGCAAAATTTCTGCCTATGTAATAATAAATGTCATAACCATTAATAATCAGGTAGTTGCAGATATTGTTGTAGATACCCAATCGCAAGTTTGGCCTAATATTTGGGCAATTATGACATGGTTGGTTATATTTTGTGCGCCCTGTCGGTTAATGGTAAAGCTTCTTGTTGGAGAAGATGAATATTTAATCTGTCTCGGTCAACTGAAGCAGTGCGAATATTTGTTGAACGCGCGGCATCTGAATGCCTTTTTCAGCTGCGATCTGGAGCGGAATACCAAAAATTGCTTCAAGCTCCAATGGGCGATCCTTAAGTCGGTCTATTAACATTGATGGTTTATATTGCCCCAAATTGCTTGATGATGCCACCATTTTTTCAGCCAGAGATAACGGAATTTCTTTCAAGAGACATTGAGTATTAGCTGCGGTAATAACTTCTTCCATTATCTCACGTATCAAGCGACGAGTTGGCTCAAATTTCAAGAAAGAATCAACGGATTTCAACATAAGAGCACAGAGACCATTAAACGGAATGTTCCAGACGAGTTTTTCCCATCGCGCACGTTTTAGGTCCGATACAGATCGACATTCTACCCCTGCGGCTCTGAATCGTGATGCAATTTCTTCTGTTCTGGTGCTGTCTATTTTTGAATATTCTCCCAGGAGAATTCGGCCTTCTCCCAAGTGGCGAACCTCCCCTGGTTTTTCGCGAATAGAACAAAGATAGGCTACTCCTCCAAGAATTTTCTCTTTACCAAAAAGAGCGGCAAGTGATTCTTCATTTCCAAGACCGTTTTGTAACGTCAGGATCTGTGTTTTGTTACCGACAAGTGGAGTTATGAGTTCCGCATAAGATGAATTTGCGAAAGTTTTCAATCCAACCACAACGAGGTCGACTGTTCCGATCTCAGAGGGAGAACGGAAGGACTTAACCTTTGGCAGATGAAAATCACCATTAACGGAATATACCGTTAACCCTTCGGCGTTGATGGCTGTATAATCGCTTCGCAGCAAAAAGTATACATCGTTTCCAGATTTCTGCAGTACTGCCCCATAATAAAGGCCCAATGCTCCAGCGCCTACGACCGCTATACGCATCTCGAGTTCTCCTCTTCCGGTTCAAGTGATCTCATAGCAGGGATTATATACTAGGGTTTTATTGCAAAAAACATCTGCTAGCGTTATAACTGCCAATAGTAGTCATAGGCGCATACTGAAGGCAATCGCGCAGCAAAGTGCTTCTTCGGTCAAGGAAACCATTTACTCTATGAAATTTTTTATCTATCTACTATCCCTGCTTGCCGTTGTTGATGCAAACGGGGTACGTGCTGATATCTATCGCTATGTTTCCAAGGAAGGCGTTGAATGCTACACAGACGCACCTGTTCACAGGAATTCTGTACTAGTTATACGCGAACACCGCAAGATAAAGTCAGGCGGATTGAAATCAAACAAATCAGCATCCCCTAAAGTTCGAAGAAACAACCCGGTTCTGCAGTCAAACTCCATATCATCTAAACCTAAATCTTTAGTTTTGCCGGTTGAAGGTGTTATCTCATAAACAGTCGGTCTTCGTTATGATCCAATCGATGGAATGCTGAGAAATCATAAAGGCGTTGATATTGCCATACCGGAAGGAACACCGATAAAGCCTGTGTCGCCCGGTATCGTCTCTTTCAGCGGAATGCGAGGCGGATATGGGAATATTGTCATCATTGGACATGGGAATGGATTAACAACATTGTATGCCCATAATAAAGTCAATGTATCAGAAATTGGTGACAGGGTAGACGGGAATTCGACCATCGCGCTGTCAGGTTCAACCGGACGATCGACAGGGCCGCATCTCCATTTCGAGGCCTGGCTCGAGGGTCAAAATGTAACCTCGGAATTTCTTGCCGACCCATCTTCCCTCCAGAGGTCCTCAACCAACAAAATACCTGCACGAAAAGTCAGTTTTATCCGCAAGGTTGTAACGTCTGATGGCTCTATTATTCTAACCAACCTGCCTCTTTTTCACCCCTGAAAAGTTGGCAGTGCTTCATTAGTAGAAATATTTGCGGTATCCATGCTGTCTTCAGGCAAGAAAAGACTTTAAACTATCAATAGTTACACCCTCTAAAGTATCAGTTATGAGTAGTGCTCCTTTGAGCCGTTCCGCTGGATAACTATTGGTAATCGCGAGCACATTGAGTCCCGCGCCAGATGCTGATGTAATCCCTGCTGGTGTGTCTTCGATTGCGATACATCCTTGCGGAAGAATTATGGTGGAGGGGTAAATTTCAACGAGTCGTTGAAGGGTAAGGATGTAGCTTTCAGGGTCAGGTTTGCTGGACTGTACATCGTCAGCAGTTACTAGCACATCAAAAGCATCTTGTAATCCGAATTGTTCAAGTATTGGCAGTATGTCACGTTGCAAGGCACCACTACACAGGGCAAGCGGAAGAGAACCGGAAAGAGACTTAATAAGTTCAATGACCCCCGGATAGGGCTGAACACCCTGCCGTACGATACTTTCAAAGACTTCAGCTTTTCGACTGATCAGGTCGCTTAACATCCCATCATCAAGCAGTTTCCCGGCGCTGGCAAAGGCTTCTCTGAAAGCGTCCCTGTCATCGAATCCGATATACTTTTCAAGATATTCCTCCCAGGAATATCCAAGTTGTAACGGTTGCAGAACACGCTGAAATGCCTGAAAATGAATTGGCTCAGTGTCTACAATAATGCCATCAAAATCAAAAATTACCGCTTTCAGCATAATACCTTCCTGGATGAATTCAAAAGTGCAAACAAGAGCGAATTGCTTCTCGGATCCTTTGTCATCCGTTTACTTCTCAAGATTTTCCGAGTGGAGATACTTGTACTTTTTGAAACCATAAATGCCAAGAAGTACGATGGCGGCTCCAACTGCATTGGCCAGGAAATCATCAATTCTGCCATCCTGGTATCGGTAATGGCCTTCTGAAGGAGTTCAACAATACCTCCCAGAAAAATGGCAGCACATGCTACCATAGCCCACTTAGAGATTGCAAGAGATGAAGACTCTGCCAATGCCCAACCTCCCAAAAGGGTTAAATTCCCGTAAGCAAATGCATGTAAGAATTTGTCCCAACCTAGTATGTTGGACTCTGGGACAGGAGGCGCAGGGTCAAGCGATAACCATAAAATTGTGAGTACCCATGCAAGCAAAACGATTCGACGAAAGAATACAGAGGTAAAAAACGAGTACAGAGACATTTTTGGATTCTTTTCTTGAGCGTAGCAATAAGTTTACATGGAATAAGGCAGGGTTAAGACTAATCACACCAACTAACATCTCCCCCACCCTTGCGCAGGACTCGTGGGATATCGTCTATGAGACTCACTACCGAACTGACAGCAGCAGAAAGGGTTCCACCGTCAACAACAAGGTCCAATAGTTTCCCCATCTCTTGATCAACGGCTAAAGGGTTGCCAATAGGTTCTTCTCCAGACCGATTGGCACTGGTTGTAATGATAGGGTGTCCTAAAGCCTGGACCATTGCCAGGCAGATTCTGTTATCCGGGATTCTGATCCCGACGGTTTTCTGCTTGGTTACAAGAAGACCAGGGACAATATTTGTGGCATTAAGCACAAAAGTATAGGCACCGGGAAGAAAGCGTTTCATTATCTTATACTGGAAGTTACTCACCTTGGCATATCGGGCAATATCAGAGAGATCGCTGCAGATAAAAGAAAAAGGTTTATTTTTCTCTCGCTGTTTGAGGGAATATATTCGCTCAATTCCCCGTTTGTTCATAATACTGCACCCGATTCCGTAGGTTGTGTCAGTAGGATAGGCGATCACCCCGCCTTTTTCAAGGATGTCGACAATTTTGGAAATGAGACGACTTTGAGGATTATGTGGGTTTATTTCCAGCAACATGTCATTCCCCCGGATTTAGGTCGAGAAGAGACTGGTGGACAAAGAGACCGTCTTTCTGGATCAAAATATCGTCAAACCAGATTTCACCATCACCTGTGAGAATTTTCACAAGGTCCCAATGAACAGCGGAATGATTGCCGTTTTCACAGTCTTCGTAGCATTGCCCTGGTGTCAGATGGATCGATCCAAATATCTTTTCATCAAAAAGAGTATTCCTCATCGGTACGTTAATTTTAGGATTAACACCAATAGCGAATTCACCAATATAACGCGAACCCTCGTCCGTATCAAGGATACGGTTCAGTGACTTGCTGGATGCCGTAGCAGAGGCCTTGACTATTTCCCCCTGGGCAAACTCGAAGCGGACATCATTGAATTCTTTTCCTTGGTATAGTGAAGGACAGTTGTACGTGATATATCCTTCTACAGAATCACGAACAGGTGCAGTAAATACTTCACCATCGGGGATATTGAAGCGGCCGTCGCACTTTATGCTCTTTAACCCTTTGATACTGAATACAAGGTTGGTGTCCGACGACGTTATCCGTACTTTTTCAGTTCTGTCCATTAGTTTTTTCAGTTTACTCTGTTTTCTCGATTCTTCCCGCCAGTCGATGCAACATGACGAAAACAGATAGTCTTCATACTCGTCAAGACTCATACGAGCCTCCTGAGCGGCGCCTTGTGTTGGAAATCGAGTTACGACCCAACGGGTATTCTTGACCCTCCAATCTAGTACTGGCCTCATTACTTTGGCGTGGGTAATCATAGCGTCTTGATCAGCCTGGGCCATGACCATAGAGTTTTCGGATGAACCGATCCCAATAAAAACGGTAACCTGCTTAATGAAGTCAAGTTTGTGCTGGGGGAAATACGATATCTGCTTCTTACCGGCGTTGCAATAAAAAAGACGGTTAATGTCGGGAATTGAAAAATCGTACTCAACATATTTTGCACCCTTGCGGATACACAGGGCATAAATCTCCTTCACGAGAGGGAGGCTAGAAACTCCTGAAGTACTGATCAGCACGACATCGTTTTGTTTGACCCGTGTTGAATAGTTGACAAGCACCTCAGCCATTTCCTTGATTCGCGGATCCTTCATTTCACTTGATCCCCTTCCCGGAAGTCTATAGACAAGATAAATACTATGCAGCTTTGTTTATGTAACAGGTCAGTAGCGACGTGAAAAACATTGAAATGAGTGAGTAACGATCTTTCCGGCGGGCAATGAGAATCGAAGTGCCTATTTTTTCCCCGTATGGCCAAAACCGCCTTCGCCTCTCATTGTAATACCAAGTTCAGACACTTCGATGAATTGAGCTCTGACAAACCGAGAAAATACCATCTGTGCAATTCTATCACCGGATTTGACGAGAAACGGCTCTGTGCCGTGATTTATCAGGATAATTGCGATCTCACCTCGATAGTCGGGGTCAATGGTTCCAGGTGAATTTACCAAGGTAATACCATGACGAAGGGCAAGCCCGCTGCGTGGGCGGATCTGGACCTCATAACCGTCGGGAAGTTCAAGGGCAATTCCTGTCGGTATCAGTGTGCGTTCACCAGGAGATAGAATAATATCCTCCTGTATCTCGGCATAAAGGTCCATTCCAGCAGAATGGGTAGTCATGTAACAGGGGAGTTGATTGCTGCTGTCGGAGCGAAGACGTTGTATTTTGACGGTGAGAAAATCATTCATGGGGTATCAGAGAGAAAAAGTAGATGAGTCAATCGATAGATCATCCAGTCTACCCATCAATTCCAGGTTTAGAAAACAATCCTGAAAGAGTTCATTACATAACTCTATTACATCATTGGGTGTGACACGTTCCAAGCCGGCAATTATCTCCGGGATGGAGACTTGGCGATCAAAGTAAATTTCATTTTTCGCAATCTTGGTCATCCTGTTGTCAGTGCTTTCCAGCGACAGGAGAAGATTCCCCTTCAGGTGGTCCGTCGCGAAAAGCATTTCTGCTGAGGTGACCGGTTCAGTCTTCAGCTTTTTCATAAGCTGAAGAATTAATTCGATAACCTCATAAAGCTGCTCTTTCTTGGTGCCGGCATAGACAACAAAAGTGCCTGCATCAGAATGTGAAAGAATATAGGAGTATACAGAATATGCCAATCCTCTTTTTTCACGAATTTCCTGAAAAAGACGGGAACTTATGCCTCCTCCCAAGATGGTATTCACTATGTAGCCGATATAACGTTTCGGGCTGTTCTGGGGAAGTGCCTGTGTGCCCAAACAGAGATGAACCTGTTCCAGATCCTTATTGGTGATATTTACTTGTTTTTTATATGTGGGCGTCAGCGCATTCTTTGCGTAACCTCCAGGAGGAACTTCAGTGAAGAGATTTTCGAGAAGAGCCATGAGATCTTCGTGAGAGACATTCCCTGCTACGGCAATAATAATGTCTTCAGCACAGAAACGGTTTTTTCTGAAATCGAGAAGGATGTCACGGGAGATTCTTCCCACAGTTTCCTCGGTACCA
>JAQUHM010000430.1 GCA_028683595.1 Geobacteraceae bacterium
ATAGGGAATAATGGTACGTGTTTCTCCAGGTTCCAAGGTGACAATCTCACGTCCCTGTCTGAGAAGTACGCCATCATAATACTTCGCTGAGTAGGCGGCCTGTCGGCCCTTCTTGGGACAAAGGGGGCTATTCTTAAGCACGATTTCCAGTGTAATAGCCTTTTGGGCACTATCACCGGTATTTGCCGCCAGTAGCCGCAGCATTGATTTGAGGTCCTGACCGGCCTTGGCAGATTTCGGACAATCAACTACTGCAATGGTAAGATCCCGTGCATGGAGCATGGATTTTCCTGGAATCAGAAAGACCATTATCACTGCAAAAAAAAGAATTTTCCGTCTCATGATTTTCTCCCTGCTGCCGACTGTCTATCTGCTGTTCCCGGATGTGGTGACGTAAACAGCGGCCATCTGCCGCTGCCTGAGAACAGGAAAGGGAATAGTAAGTATTTGAGATGTTATTTTGAAAGTGTAACAAAAGGTGACCGATTGACAAGGTGAGGTTTTGCTGCGTTCCACTATGTTCACAAGGAGTGATGCTATGGAATCCTTCTGGGATGGTTTTTGTCATGGTCATTTTCCTTCTTACTTCACCGACGATTTCGCATACAGCTTTCATCAGCATAGTCAAGCGTAGACGCGCTTGTGCTTACGGGTTTGCTGTTTTGTGATGGGCTGAGCTGTTTCGGCCGAGCAATTCGGCCATTTCTACGAGTCTGATGAATTCTGCCCGATAGCCCTGTGTGTCGATACCCTTGGCACTGCGTGCCATTCCGAGGATCTGGGCGTAGCTGGCGGACGCTTTGTGTTCGGAATCGCGTAATATCATGCCCCATTCAGCCACTGCGGCAGCGAAACGGATATTCTCACTGGCCTGGTTACGTGCGACCGGAGTCGCAGCTATCTTTCTGACGATTTCCCTGCTGGTATCTCCGTCAGATTTTTTGTAGCGGAAGCGGATAGTGGCCAGTTCGCTGCTGATGTGGGCGCCATTTTTTATCTGGATTGTCTGGTATGTCAGTTCCTGCCTTGTTGGGGACACTCCATCCATCGGTACGATTTCGTAGAGGGCGGTGACGGTATGACCGGATCCGAGTTCACCTGCATCCTTTGTATCGTCAGCGAAATCCTCCGGGCGGAGCTTACGTTTCTCGTATCCGATAAGCCGATAAGATTTTACCTTCGCGGGGTTAAATTCAACCTGTAGCTTGACATCCTTAGCGATGGTCAGCAACGTTCCACCAAACTGGGAAACCAGTACCTTCCTGGCTTCCGGCAGGTTGTCGATATAGGCATAATTGCCATTTCCACGATCCGCCAATTTCTGCATTTTTGAATCCTTGTAATTACCCATACCAAAGCCGAGTACGCTGAGGAAAACGCCGTCTTTGCGTTTTTCCTCAATAAGCCGCTCCATCTCGGCATCACTCGAAGCCCCGACGTTAAAGTCACCGTCTGTGGCCAGAATGACTCGATTATTTCCCTTCTTTATGAAGTTTTCTCCGGCAATCCGGTAGGCCAGTCTGATTCCCTCACCGCCGGCAGTGCTTCCCCCTGCGTGGAGACTTTCGAGAGCCGCTAGAATCTGCTTCTTGTGATCACCACTCGTGGCTGGAAGCACAAGTCCTGCCTGTCCTGCATAGACGACGATGGCAACCGTGTCCTGTTTCCGTAGTTGTCCCACCAAAAGCTTGAAGGACTGGATAAGAAGCGGCAGCTTGTTCTCCTGTTCCATGGATCCGGATACGTCGACCAGGAACACCAGATTGGCGGGCGGGAGTTTATCCGTTGCAATTTTGACCCCTTGAAGCCCTATAAGGAGAAGTCTGTTCCCCTGTTTCCACGGGGTGTCCGTCAATTCCGTGGTGAAAGAAAAAGGCATATTTCCCGTTGGATGGGGATAGTCGTAGGTGAAGTAATTGATCATCTCCTCGATCCTTACGGCATCAGGAGGAGGTAGTTTTCCGCTGTTGATGAACCGACGGACATTGGTATAGGAGGCTGTATCCACGTCGATGGAGAAGGTTGACAGAGGGTTGTTGAGTACTTTGAGGAAGGGGTTTTCATTGACCCGGTCATATCCCTCGGTGTTGTAGTCTTGAGGTGATACAGGCTGGGTTGGCGGAAAATATTCTGGCGTGGCTGCGGATGGAGGATAGTTGCTTTTCATGGCAAGCTTATGCATTGTTCCTGATGCGCGGAAATCGGCAGGTTCGGGAATCTCTTTTAGCATAACTGCAGAGAGTGAATCTTCGGATTTTACCATTTCCTTTTCGCTGCAAGCAGCGGTAAATAGGGTTACAAGCAACAGACAGACGACAACAACTCGGCATGGTAGAAATTTCATTGAATCCTCCTTGGTTTCATCCAAAAATACCTGCTTTTCAAATTTCGCTATTCCTTACATTTGCCTTCTGCCCAATTTGACAGGGGGATGGCGTAAAAAGTTCCCGAAAAATATCTAATCAGTTGAGGCATAATTCCTGCCGCAAAACTCACCGCAGGTCGATCCTCCGATATTCGCCCGTACTGTTCCGTGGAGGGTTGGGGCTTTCACGGAGACTCTCGTACGGTTTCATTGCACGATTGCAACAGCAAGAAAACCGCCTTAAACCAGCAGTTTAGCTGATCAGTGTAACGGGTGGTGACCGATTACGAGAGGCTTCGGGGAAGTTCCAACCCGGCCCCAGCCAAGACTTTCCGGATGGGAACTAGCAAGAGAGTGAGTGAGATATCGGAATGATCAATAGTGCGTAACTTGGGGCAGGGTAGGTAGGGAAACGGAGGGGCGGCATTACAGTTGTTTTGATTAGTCTTGATACTAAAAGCCAATTTGATGTCTCAGGCACTATCTCGTTTCCATCCGGAACTCTGGATGAGAAACTAGTGGTGTCCGGGGACTTTGAAGAGGAATTTCGGTATACTAAAATAGTATGAATTACTCAAGGGTTTCAAGAGTCTGCGCTATGGAGCCCATGAGTTTTTCCAACTCGATCCGAAGTTTGTCTTTTTCATCCTTATTCAAGGCGCCGATATCGAAACGGCTGAATTGTTTTGTCATACTACGAATATAGGTAAATGGGGCAGGCTTCTTTGTGTGTGCCTTCTTAAACCGTCTTGCTCGTGCTG
>JAQUHM010000431.1 GCA_028683595.1 Geobacteraceae bacterium
AGAACTGGTAGCCCGGGCGCTACATTTCAATAGTCAGCGCAAGGACAAACCGTTCATTCCCGTTAATTGCGCGGCCATCCCGGAAAATTTGCTCGAAAGTGAACTCTTCGGTTACGTCAAGGGTGCTTTCACCGGTGCGATACGTGACAAGATAGGGAAGTTCGAGGCAGCAAACCTGGGGAGCATCTTTCTCGATGAGATCGGGACCATGCCGATGCATCTGCAGACAAAACTCCTGCGGGTGCTTCAGGAGCAGGAAGTGGAACGGATCGGTTCTACGAAAACGATTCAACTTGATGTTCGTGTCATATCCGCCACAAACCTGAATCTTGAAGAAGAGGTCAAAAAGGGAAATTTTCGGGAAGATCTTTACTACCGTCTCAACGTCATCCCAATCCATCTGCCGCCACTGCGTGAAAGAACAGAAGATATTCTCGCCCTGCTCAAACATTTCATCGAGAAAAACTGTACTGATATGAAGCGACCTCTAATGTCCATATCTAACGAAGCCCTTGAAATGCTGGAGGCTTATCGCTGGCCGGGAAATGTGCGTGAGCTTGAGAACGTGGTAGAAAGAGTCGTAGCCCTGACTGACGGCAATCGCATAACAGCAAACGACCTTCCATCAAATATTCGAGAGGAAGTTCTGACAAAGGTGACTGATCGGGGCATTGATATGGTTCAGGCCATAAATGAAATTGAACGGAAGATGATTTGTGATGCACTCCATCTGGCAAACGGTGTCAAGGCAAAAGCAGCTGTCATGCTGAATTTGAATCGGACTACTCTTGTGGAAAAGATGCGAAGACTTGGCATAGAAAACCCCCAATAAAGGGGAAATTAATCATAACTCTGACGGGTGCGCGCCTGAAACTGCGAACACTCTTCTCCCGTACCAGAATCTATTAGAATGAAAATTGCCGTACTTTCAGACACCCATGGTAACTACCCTCTGGGGATTACGATACTTGACCGCATTTCCGGGCTTGATTGCATCATCCACCTTGGGGACATCCTGCACGATGCTGATATCATCGGGTACGCCCTCGACATTCCGGTAATCAAGCTCGCCGGGAACTGCGATTCCGCTCCAAACGCAGACCGCGAGCTTCTCCTGAACATTAGTGATATGACTATTTTCCTTTCTCACGGTGACTTGTATGGAGTCAAAAACGGTATTGAACGGATTTATGAAAAAGCCTCCAGCGAAAAAGCAGGGATTATCTTGTACGGGCACACTCATGTTCCTGCCATTCAGAAAAAAGGGGAGATTCTCCTGGTTAATCCCGGCTCCCTAAAAGCTGCTGCAGCGCAGCAGTCTCTGGCCATTCTCAACATTCTAAACAGGGAAGTATCAGCTGAAATTATTGTGGCAAATGGTCAACTCATACGTTAAAACGGAAATGCATCACGTCTCCGTCCTTCACCACGAATTCCTTTCCCTCAAGCCTCATAAGCCCTTTTTCTTTTGCTCCCGCCTCACCAGCAGCGGTAATATAATCTGAATATGCAATAACCTCGGCACGAATAAAGCCTTTTTCAAAGTCAGAGTGTATGACACCGGCCGCCTGGGGGGCCTTGGTCCCCACCGGGATTGTCCAGGCACGGATCTCCTTTTTCCCTGCGGTAAAGTAGGTGATCAGCCCCAGGAGTTCGTAACCACTTCTGATCAGCCTGTCAAGCCCAGACTCGGCAAGGCCCATACTGGAAAGAAACAGTTCTTTTTCCTCTTCGTCCAACTCCGAAATTTCGGACTCAACTTTCCCGCAGATCACAACTACCTGAGCTCCTTCAATAGCAGCAAGTCGGCGAACGTCATCAACGGCAGGATTGTCCCCTGCAAGATCATCTTCGGCTACATTTGCCACATAAAGAACAGGCTTGTCCGTCAACAGGTGAAGATCATACATAAGTTGAGACTCATCGGGCGTTGCGGCGATCCCGCGTGCGCCCTTTCCCTGTTCAAGGGCCTGCTTCACGCGAAGATAAAACTCCATCTCATCTTTTAATTTTCTGTCGCCATTCTTGGCTAGTTTCTCGACTCGCAAGAGACGTTTTTCCATCGTATCGAGATCGGCAAGTGCCAGCTCTGTTTGAATGATTTCAATATCCAGGATCGGATTGATTGTGCCATTCACATGAACGATGTTTTCATCAACAAAGCATCGAACCACATGGATAATTGCATCAACACTCCGGATGTGTCCAAGGAACTGGTTTCCAAGGCCTTCACCCTGACTGGCACCTTTGACAAGACCGGCGATATCCAGAATTTCAATTGTCGTCGGAAGAATTCTTTCCGGATTGACAAACTCTGCAAGCCTTTCCATCCGGGAATCCGGAACCTGGACAATACCTACATTCGGATCGATAGTACAAAAGGGATAATTGGCAGACTCTGCTCCTGCCGAAGTCAGTGCATTGAAAATGGTGGACTTTCCCACATTGGGGAGACCGACAATACCGCAGTTAAAACCCATTGAAACTCCTAATTAATAGAATAATCCAGCCGGTAACAGTAGCTGATTTTCACCAACGTGTCCGAGGGTAAGTCGTATCCGAAGGGTGCGTATACACTATGTTGAAATTTAACAAAATAACACAATCAGTATTTATCACAAGATAATTGTAGCATTGCCTTGAAAATGAGGGGATGTCACTCCATTTCCAGAGGTGTAGCTGGGCTACGTCGAGGACTCCATTATCGTGGATTGGTTATAAAAGTCGTGAAGGAGGGTTGTAGGTCTGGAACGGTATTGTACGAACATACTTCTAAGCAAAGACTATAATGCAGCGGCAGGGGTCTTTTCTTTTCGTTTCCGGCTTCGACGTCGACGTTTTACACCAGATTTCTCCATGGGCGTTGGTAGAGGCGGAAGAACTTGACCTGCAGCATAACTTTCCCACCAGGCAAGGACCTCGCTCCCCTCCCCTGTCGTCTCACTCTGGCAATGGAGATAGGCAAGGGCGTCAACAAATCCCGGTCTTGACAGAACTGACTGAGAACGTTTGCCCGGCATTTTCCTGAATCGATTCTGCAGTATCATAATATCACGAACGGCAAGTACCACCCGGTGGGGAATCGCGACAAGAGGAACCTGTTCGCCCATAAACTCTGCCACTGCAGTTTGTGTTGCATCCAGTGA
>JAQUHM010000075.1 GCA_028683595.1 Geobacteraceae bacterium
AACGGAATTCTGCGGCAAACTCTGCCACACGGTCATGGAGCCGGAATATACGGCCTGGAGCAATTCTCCCCATGCGCGGGTCAAATGCGCCGATTGCCACATCGGCCCGGGTGCAAAGTGGTTTGTCAAAGCCAAGCTGTCCGGTCTTAAACAGGTATACCGGGTCCTGACGAACAGCTACCCGACCCCCATCGAAACCCCCATCCCGAACCTGCGGCCGGCACGGGATACCTGCGAGGGTTGCCACTGGCCTGCCAAGTTCTATTCCGGCAAGGAGAAAGACTTTTTTCATTACGCATCCGACGAAAAGAACACGCCACGTGAAATAAAGCTGCTGCTGAACCTGGGAAAGGCCCCCAAGACCCCCCATGCATCAGGTATCCACTGGCATGTCAGCTCGGAAGTCTTCTACATAGCCCGCGATGAGAAACGACAGGACATACCCTATATAAGGGTGAAAGGGAAAGATGGTGTCGTCACCGAGTACCAGAACACGGACAAGCCCCTGAGCCGGAAAGAAATCAACGCCAGCACCCCGCGCCTCATGGACTGCATCGACTGTCATAACCGACCGAGCCATATTTTCCACTCACCCGGAACGGAAATGGACGAAAACTTTGTCAGCGGCACCATCGATTCATCCCTCCCTTACATCAGGAAGGTCGCGATCGAACTCCTGGCAAAGGAGTACAAAACCACCAGTGAAGCTACAGATGCCATCGCTGCCGGGATCAGGAAATATTATGCAAAAACCTACCCTGAGCTAAGCAAAACCAAAGCTCCAGCTATTGAACAGGCTGTGAAAGAAGTACAGAAAATCTATCAGCGAAACTTCTTCCCGAAGATGAAGGTCTCCTGGACCACCCATGCCAACAATATCGGCCACTTCTACTTCCTGGGCTGTTTCCGCTGCCACGACGGCAAGCACAGCTCGGCGGACGGCAAAGTGATCTCCAAAGACTGCAACCTCTGCCACGAAGTGCTGGAGCAGAAACAGGAAAATATCAAACCGGGCACCAAAGTTACGGAGTTCGTCCACCCGGTTGATATCGGCGAAGACCCGATAACCACCAACTGCTCTGAATGCCACCAACCAGCGGAAATGTAGGTAAACAACATTCATCACAGGACTCTCTAAACTAAGATCAGGAAACAAAAAAATCCCCCCCGACTCGAAATCGGGGGGGATTTTTTCCAACTTCTTACTGGAAACCTTTTCAATCATACCTGCGTTGCTTAACGTGACCCATCAACGGAGCTGAGAAAGTCGAGCAACCTCGGCGACTCGGGCCTTTCGAGCAGGTCAGCCGATATCCCCGATTCGACGATGCGGCCTTCATCGAAAAAACATATCCGGTCGGCAACTCGTCGTGCAAAACCGATGTCGTGGGTAACGACGACCATAGTCATTCCGCTGGCCGCAAGTCCGGTCAGCAATTCGTTGATCCCGGAGACCATCTCTACGTCCAGTGCGCTAGTAACCTCGTCGAGCAAAAGCACTTCAGGGTTCATGGCCAAGGCCCGGGCAATCGCGACCCTCTGTTTCTGTCCACCAGAAAGCTGTTCCGGCCAGGCAGAGGCCTTTTCAAGCAGACCTACCCTTTCCAGAATCGCCATCCCTTCATCACGTGCTCTCCGAAGAGGCGTAGCGAGTACCTGTACCGGACCCTCGATGACATTTTCCAGTACTGTGCGGTGGGGAAAAAGGTGAAAGTGCTGAAACACCATGCCCATTTTTCTCCGGTGACGGCTCAACTCTGCCGGACGCATGCGCAGGTAGTTTACCGGAGTCCCTTTCCAGAGAATCTCCCCTGAATCGGGAAACTCAAGGAGATTGAGGCAACGGAGGAAGGTGCTCTTCCCCGAACCGGAAGGACCGATCAGTGCCTGAACCTGGTCACGTCGGACGCTGAAATCGACTCCATGGAGGACCGCTAGTCCACCGAAAGATTTTTTCAGGTTGCGGGTCTCTATCTCCACGCTTTTTTGATCGTTCACAGGTTTCCTCCCGCTGCCTGGATCGAGCGTCGCAGTCGCTTTTCCCAAGCCTTTACCCCGAGAGTTACCAGAGAGATAATGACAAGGTAAAAACCGGCTGCGCATAAAAAGGGCAGAAATGCCTGACCGGTTTGAAAGACTACGTTGCGGGCCACATAGGTCAATTCTATCAGGGTGATAGCTCCAACCAGGGAGGTATCCTTGATCAATACAACCAGGTTATTGCCCAGCGAAGGGAGGGAATCGCGGAATGCCAGGGGCAGAATGACCCGACGCATGATCTTTCCCCGGGTCATGCCAATGGAAGCAGCGGCATCCCACTGGCCCCGGTCTACGGCATTGATGCCACCGCGAAGGGTTTCGGCGTTGTAGGCGGTGGTATTGACGATAAGAGCGATAAGGGCGGCGCCGAAAGCACCGATTGCCTCGAATCCAAGCATGCGGTTGATGATGGTTGCCAATGCAAAGTAAGACATGAAAAGCTGTACCAGTAGTGGTGTTCCCCGCACCACCCATATGAAACTGCCTGCTGCCCGCCTGATGAAAGAGTGTCTGGCTACCGTTCCAATACCGACCAGTGCCCCGGTGATCAAAGCAGCTACTGCGGTAATGACTGACAGAATCAGTGTCAGTAGCGCCCCCTTGGCAAGCAATGGCAGCATGGCGGAGACATTGTCTGCAAAACCTGGTTTCTTCGAGCTTTTCACGGAGCGGCCTACTGCTTCCAGTTCAGGGAGGTGCCGGGCATAATCGCCCCAGGCCGAAAAGAGGATCTCCAGATCGGGTTTACTACCTACCCATTTACGGTAGATTTTTTCATAGGTGCCATCTTGCACCAGGGCCAATAGAGCCTGATTGACCTGCCTGACCAGATCGGGGGAATCCAGTCGGGCGGCAATACCCATTGCCTCCCGGTACAAAAGCTGACCTGAAGGAACGATATCTCCGGCTGCCCCCTTTTTTATGTAAAACCCACCAACAATCCTATCGGAGACGAATGCGTCGATCTTGCCGGTATTCATTGCCGCGACGATTTCAGCCTCACTGCCGTAAGCAAGAATGGTTACCCCCGGGAATTTCGCGGGATGCTTCTTTATATAGCGGGCGTAAGTCGAGTTTTCGGTGACACCGATCCGTCTGCCACGGAGGTTACCGAGTCCGCGGCGAACGAAAATCTGTGCGCCGCTTACATAATAGGGAAGACTGAAGTGCATCTGTTTCAGACGCTGGGGAGTGATTGCCATGGATCCGCAGATCAGCTCGAACTTGCCCGCCTGCAATCCAGCCTGAATTCCCGCCCAGCCGGTTTGAACCAGCAGCGGCTCGTATCCCATATGCCGGGCCACCGCACGGGCAATATCAGCATCGAAACCGACTAGGCTGCCGGTCTTATCGGTGGTGGAAAAGGGCTGAAAAGCACCGGACATGGAAAGGCGCAAAGTAGTGCCACTGTTTGTGACGAAAGGTTGCGACGCAGCCGACGACAACAGCGGAACAAAACCTATCAACAGGGCAAAGCCGATGGTAATGGCGAACTTTCGAAGATTGTTCATTCGTCAAAACTTTCCTTGAAAATGGCTCCACCCTAGCAGAATCGAAGCTGAATGGCAAATCGGGACCCGATTGTATCATTTGTACGGGTGAGAAGAGTGGGGTCCTTTGACAAAAGGGCGGTATAGTGCTCAAACCCTCTTTCGACAGTACCGGGATTTTTATCTGGGGGAAGGAAATGGTTTACCTTACCGTGCCTGAAAAGGACTGAACGGCTATTGAAGCATGTCTCTCCCTCTGCTCTGCCGATACGTCCAGATGACAAGGTATTCCTAAAGGAGCCGAAAACCATACTATTCACTACATGAATAAAAGGTCACGGTTCATCTTTTATTCGATGGTAAAATCTCAGCAGAAATTCGCCATCCATCGGAGAAAGATCGAACCTGAAGATTGCTTCATTGACAAGCGGCAGGATCGGACTATCCGGACTTTCCAGAAGGTGGTTCGAGATCCATTTTACCGCCCGCCTCAATTCTTCTCCTTCAGGCAACAGGTCATGCATGATATATTTGCTCCTCACGCCAAAACCACGGTAATTTGCAGCTTGATAGACTCCGCACATTGAATGCTACCATGCAATCGGATTCTCATATAGCAATTTTTGATAGATGTCGAGAGTCCACTATATGGAATCAGTGGGCATAATATCACCCCAGGTAACTGCCCCTGTCAAATGATTGAATAATCCTGATCCCGGTGATAAAGTTGCATTTCAAAATGTGAGATCTTCGATCTAATGTGCCATTTTGAACTGATTGTCTTTATATCCGGTTTCATAAAGGAAGGTTGGCCATGGAAAAGATCAAACTCGCCAATCAGGCGTTCCCCGGTCCCATGCCGGTGGTGATCGTGGGCGCCGAGGTGAACGGTAAACCCAATTATCTCACCGTGGCCTGGATAACCCGGGTAAATTTCAGCCCGCCGATGCTGGGCATCGCCCTCGGCAAGAGCCACCATACCAACAGGGGCATCAGGGAACATGGGGAATTCAGTGTCTCCGTCCCGGGAGCCGAGCTTATAAAGGTGGTGGATTATGCGGGATTGGTATCCGGCTTGAAAACCGACAAATCGGAACTGTTCGAGCCCTTTTACGGAGAACTGCGTCATGCACCCATGATCAAAGAGTGCCCGCTGACCATGGAATGCCGGGTCGTCCAGACCGTGGACCTGCCGGTGAACGAGTTTTTCATCGGGGAGATTGTAGGAGTCTATACGGAGGAGCGCTTCCTGACCGACGGCAAGCCGGATATGAAGAAAATGAACCCCTTTGTCCTCAGCATGCCGGACAACCATTACTGGCGTCTTGGTGAATCCATCGGCAGGGCCTGGCAGAGCGGCCGGGAGTTCAAACCGTAACCCCATGACCGGAAACCGACTTGATATCCTGTTCCATGATGAACACTTTGTGGCAGTCAACAAACCGGCCGGCCTCCTGGTGCACCGCAGTGACCTGGACCGGCATGAAACGGAGTTCGCCCTGCAGATGGTAAGGGGCCAGGTTGGTCGTCACGTCTATCCGGTCCACCGACTCGATCGCCCCACCTCCGGCGTGCTCCTCTTTGCCCTTTCACCTGAAGCGGCACGGCGCGCAGGAGACGCCTTCGACTCCGACATGGTCCGCAAGACCTATCTGGCAGTAGTGCGGGGAATTGCTGAAGAAGACGCTGTCATCGACTATCCACTCCAGGAGCTTCCGGAGCGGTATGCGGTAAAAAGTGAAAAGAAATATATCGACCCCAAGGAAGCGGTTACCACCTTCCGCCGCCTGGCCGAGGTCGAACTGCCTCTCCCGCTGGGGAAATTCCCGACGGTCCGCTATTCTTTCCTGGAAGTCAGGCCGCGCAGCGGCCGGAGACACCAGATACGCCGGCACCTGAAGCACGTCTTTCACCCGATCATCGGCGACACAACCTACGGCGAAGGCCGCCACAACCGCTTGTTTCGCGATGAACTGGGCTGCAGCCGCATGCTGCTGCACGCCGCGGAACTCTCTTTTCCCCACCCCTGGAGCGGCGAAAACGTGACCATCAACGCTCCCCTTGATGAAGTTTTCGCTGAGATCATCCAGCGATTCGGCTGGAAGGACAACCTTCCACCGAACTGGATAGCCTTTGCCAACCTCCGGATGCCCTCTTCCTGAGCGAGAGGAAGCGAGACAGTTACCGGGACGATTCCCCCAGCACCTCACCCAGTGCAACAAGAAGACGGTGGTTTTCCTCACCGGTTCGCACCGCAACCCGAAAGAAGCGTCCATCCAGCCCTTTGAAATTAGAACAATCCCGGATCAGAATCCGTTTTTCCAGCAGCCGGCTCCTCAGTTCGACAGCAGAAATACCATTTCGAATTTCCACCAGCAGAAAATTGGCCGCCGAAGGAAAGGGCTCCAGCCCCGGCAGTTCTGCAAGTCCCCGGGCAAAAGCCTCACGCTCCGTAGAGACATAACGAACCGTGCATTCCCGGTAATCGGTATCGGCCAGCGAGGAAACTCCCGCAATCTGGGCCGGGGTATTGACACTCCAAGGCTCCTGATTTTCCGTGCAGCTCCGGATGACATCCTCGTGGCCAATGGCGTATCCGAGCCGCAGCCCGGGAATGGCAAAGAATTTTGTCATGGAGCGGAGCACTATGCCGCCGCCGCTTTCAGCAAGCAGGCCTGTCGCCGATTCCCCCTCGCAGAAATCCATGAACGCCTCGTCCAGCACCAGGAAGGTTCCGGAGCGGCGGCAAAGCCGGAGGATCTCCTGGGTCATCGTCAGGGGAAGAAGCGCTCCGGTGGGATTGGCAGGATTGCAGAGAAACAGGAGGTCGAAACCCTCCGCCAGGCGCTCTGCCAACATTTCCAGAGAAAGGGCAAACCCCTCAGCCGGCAGGAGGCTCATGTACTCCGTCTGCCACCCTGCCCGCTCCAGAGCCCGGGCATACTCGGAAAAGGCAGGCGCAATAATCAGCCCCTTGGTGCCCGACAGGAGACGGGGAAGCAGGTAGATCAGCTCGGTTGAACCATTGGCCACCATACTGTTGTCGATACCGACACGGTGGACTCCGGACAGTGCCTGCCGCAACTCGAATGACTCCCGATCGGGATAATGAAGTACTCTTTGAAAGGAGGCGCAGACTGCATCCCGAACACCGGGTGCGGGACCAAGAGGATTGATGCTGGCGGAGAAATCGAGCAGTTGCTCAGACGATATCCCGAGGGAACGGGCAAGGGCGAAGACGGTTCCACCATGGTCGAATGATTTGGTCATTAAGACATTTTCCTATGAATTTGTAGGGGCAATTCTTGTGATCGCCCGAACAGAGGGCAAACACAAGGTTTGCCCCTACGGGTGCCAGAAGGTCGTTCGCTTTTCCTTTTCCTACCTTACTGCCAGCTCCAGTTCCTGCAGCTTCCTGATCCGGTCCCGCAACTCGGCCGCCCTCTCAAAGGCCAGCTCCTTGGCCGCTTCCAGCATCTCTTTCCTGAGCTTTTTCAACATCCCGGGAATCTTTTCCAGCGGCACATACTCCTCTGCACCTTCGGCAATCTTCGGCAGGGTGCCGTAGTCGTGCTCTTCAATGGACTCCAGGATGCTCCGCAGCCCCTTCTTCACCGTCTGGGGGGTAATACCGTGCTCTCGGTTGTATTCCAGCTGAATCGTCCTGCGACGTTCGGTTTCGTCGATGCAGGTCCGCATGGAGCCGGTAATTTTATCAGCATACATGATGACCCGGCCAGTGACGTTCCGGGCTGCCCGGCCGCAGGTCTGGATCAGGGAACGGGCAGAACGGAGGAAACCTTCCTTGTCGGCGTCGAGAATCGCGACCAGGGAAACTTCCGGGATATCGAGCCCCTCCCGAAGCAGATTAATCCCCACCAGCACGTCAAACAGCCCCATCCGCAGGTCGCGGATGATCTGCATCCGTTCAATGGTCTTGATATCGGAATGGAGGTATTTCACCTTAACCCCCAGTTCCCGGTAGTAGTCGGTAAGTTCCTCTGACATCCGTTTGGTGAGGGTAGTAACCAGGACACGCTCACCCTTGGCAACCGCTTCCCGTATCTCGTGGAGCAGATCGTCAACCTGGCCGGAAGCAGGCCGAACCTGGATGGCCGGATCGATGAGCCCGGTGGGGCGGATCACCTGCTCCACCACCACCCCCTCGGCCATCCTCAGCTCGTACTCCGCCGGCGTAGCGGAAACATACACGGTCTGATTCTGCTTGCCGGTGAATTCGGTGAAGTTCAAGGGCCGGTTATCCAGGGCCGACGGAAGCCGGAAACCATAGTTGACCAATGTCTCCTTGCGACTCCGGTCGCCACGGTACATTCCCCCGATCTGGGAAACGGTAATGTGGGATTCGTCGATGACCAACAGGAAGTCCTTCGGGAAGTAGTCAATAAGCGTATAGGGAGGCTCTCCGGTCGCCCGGTTGTCGAAGTGGCGGGAGTAGTTCTCTATTCCCTGACAGAACCCCATCTCCTCCAGCATCTCGATGTCGAAAAAGGTACGCTGTTCGATGCGTTGCGCTTCCACCAGCATGTTTTGTTCCCTGAACCAGCGGATCCGCTCCTCCAGTTCGACCCGGATCTGCTCCACGGCCCGCTCCAGGGTCTCCCTATTCGCCACATAGTGGGAAGCAGGATAGATGGCGCACTTGGAGAGTCTTTGCAGCACCTGGCCCCGCAACGGGTCGATTTCGGAGATTCCGTCCACCGTATCGCCGAAAAATTCGACGCGGATCGCACGCGCATCATCGTGGGCGGGAAAGATCTCAACAATGTCACCCCGCACCCGGAAGGACCCGCGGTGAAAATCCAGATCATTTCGTTCGTACTGGATCTCCACCAGCTTCCGCAGCAGCTCGTCCCGGCCGTAGTCGTCCCCTTGGTGGAAAAAGATGTGCATGGCCTGGTAGGATTCGGGGGAACCGATACCGTAGATACAGGAAACAGAGGCAACGATCAGGACATCACGGCGGGTAAGGAGACTGCGGGTAGCCGAATGGCGCAACTTGTCGATTTCGTCGTTGATGGCCGAATCCTTCTCGATAAAGGTATCGGTGGTGGGGAGGTAGGCTTCCGGCTGGTAGTAATCATAGTAGGAGACAAAATACTCCACGGCATTGTCAGGGAAAAGTTCCTTGAACTCGCCGTAAAGCTGAGCCGCCAGGGTCTTGTTGGGGGCGATGATGAGGGTCGGCCGGTTCACCGTGGCAACCACATGGGCCATGGTAAAAGTCTTGCCGGAACCGGTCACGCCAAGAAGCACCTGTTCACGATCCCCGCGAAGGATACCCTCGGAAAGCTCGGCTATGGCACCCGGCTGATCGCCCCGCGGTTCGAAAGAACTGACAAGTTTAAAGATATCCATGAGTAGCGAGGGAAAGTGATTTCATCCCATCCTGGTCAGATAACGATGCGAAAACAGGCGCCGCCTTCGACATTGAAAGCTGTCAGTTTTCCATCCATGTTTTTCTCGACAATGGTCTTGGACATGTACAACCCGAGCCCCGTCCCATTCTCCAATTCCCGGGTAGTAAAGTACGGTTCGAAGATTTTGTCGATAATCTGCTCCGAAATACCACCGGCGTTGTCAGTTATAGTGACTACCGCTCTTTTTTCTTCGCGGCAACCCTGAATGCGGATCAGCGGTTCAGATATGCCCCTTTCGCGGAAGGTTTCCTTCGCATTGCCAATGATGTTGATAAGCACCTGAGAAAACTCGTTGGGGAAGCCGAAGGCCAGCAGATCGTCGTCAATGTTGATTTCAACGGCAATATTGTTAAAACGGAGGCTTGATTCGATAAAAGAGAGCGAACGGGTCACAACCTCCCCGACACTGAATGCCTTTTTTTCCTTCTCCTGTTTGAAAAAATTCCGGAAATCATCAATGGTATGGGACATATGCCGGATGACATTCAAGGCATTTCTGATGGTCGTATCCAGATATTCCTTAGTAAAATCTCCGTACACATAACACTCTCCCAAATCCTGAATAAGGAGAGATATTGCCGTAAGTGGCTGCCGCCACTGGTGGGCAATATTGCCAATCATTTCACCCATGGCAGCCTGACGACTCTGGAGTATCAGAAGATGGTCCTTTTCCCTGTTCTTGTCCACCTCTTCCCGGACCTTCTCGATCAGGGTCCTGTTCAGCTCCTCTAGCTGCGCTGTTTTCTGCCGGAGTTGTTCTTCCACGCGCTTGCGGTCAGTTACATCCCGTAGCGAAGCTAGATGGACCGGTTCACCTTCCCACTCCGTTTCCACGACCCGCATCTCCACAACACACGTTTCCTGATTCGATTGTGGAATTGTTATTTCCTGCTTTTCGTCGGAGCCGATGGTAAAGGACACAGGCTTCCCCAGCAATTCTGCAGCGCTCTGGCAAAGGATTGTCTCAATGGCTGGATTAACAAAACGAACAATTCCATCATGACCGACAATAATGATCCCGTCGGCGCTGCGACAGATGATATTGTGGAAACATTCCTCGCAGTTCTGCAAAACATAGTTTGGCTGTTCCATCTGATTCTTCAGCTCAGTACTGTCAGACATTTCTCGTCCTTTTCCCGGTGGACTTGATGCTTGCCATCCTGTTTGTGTTTGTATCAATCATGACGCCCGAAACAGAAGACTGAAATAAGCAACATGTAATTCCTGAGTTCAAATAACTGGTATACTGTAATGTAAAAGAAGGCAAAATGGCAACAACTAGTGACCTGTGCCGGCAGTTCGCCGCATTAATTCCAAGAAATTCTGGCCCTTGGCAAGGCGAGGCGAAGCAGAACCAGCCAAACTCAGACAAAGAGACACAACGCAGAACAGGTTAACATGACAGGATGTAAAAGGAATGTAGCAACAAGGGACTCAGGCCTTCTGGTCAGCCGCATATCTATTTCGAACTCCTTGCATTTTTTCCCATCCGGTGACATACTTCTACCGCAGGCTTATCAACTGATGTACGGAGGAAGTTATGTTCGGATATGGCGGTTTCCCGGTTATTATTATTCTTTTGATTATACTGGTAATCTTTGGAGCAGGAAAACTTCCGGAAATAGGCACATCCCTCGGCAAAGGAATCAAGAATTTCAAGCGATCTTTTGAAGGAAAGGATGAAATAGAAATAAAGTCAGAAAAGGATGATGACTCGAACAAAAAATCCTAGACATCACCCTTTCCAAAGACTGATTCTTGACTAACCAGGCAGCTGAATTTTCGGCGCTTTTGCTTTCCGATAAAGAAGAAATGTTCTGCCCAGGACCTGGGCAACTTCCGATGCACTGGCCTCGGCCAGTGCATCGGCAACTTCATGCCTGTCCATCAGGCAACTTTCCAGGATTTTTACTTTGATCAGTTCATGGCTTTCAAGGGCGACACTCGTTTCCTGAACGAGTGACTCGGACAGTTCCCCCTTTCCCACCAGGATAATCGGATTCAAACCGTGGCCGATGCCGCGGAGAAACCGTTTTTGTTTACCGTTCAGCATATTTTCCCTCTCATATTTTCTTTGATGTAATACCAAATTTGTACACCTTCCTTCAGGTTTTGTACAGCCTGCTCTTTATCATGCATATTCACGGCATCCTGATCCCACGGATTCAGGTTGCAATTATACGTCTCACTGCTATAATTCTGCATTGTTGCAGGATTTATGTTCCTGACTCCAGCTGTTAATAGACCAAGGCCGGCTGCCGGATACGGCACGACCTTCGGAGGAAAACGTGCAATCGGAGTGTTGCTGGACAAAGGAAGTGATAACACCCGACGAATGCGATTCCATCTCCTCGGATGAAACGGATCTCTATACCTCGCTTGAGCGGCGCTTCCTGGCAAAATGTATCGAGTGCCCCCTTTTCGTCAGAGACCAGGAACGGTTAACAGAGGAGGAAAATCCTTCTGCACCTGTTCTGCGAATTCTCATTGCCGAAATCAACCGCAAAAAATCAAAGCTGAACACCCTGGTCGGCTTCCTGGACAGTAGAAACCTCGAAATACAATCCCTGCATGAAATTGTCGCTGTTCTCCAGACATCCCTGGAGCTTGACGAAGTCTTGTCCGTTGCGCTGACCGCCATTACTGCCGGAAAAGGTTTTGGCATGAACCGTGCCTTCCTGCTCCTGACCGACAAGGACCGTACTACTCTGAAAGGGTACTTGGGGGTGGGGCCCCTGGACTATCAGGAAGCCTGGGATATCTGGGAAGAAATAAGCAGGGATGATCTCTCTCTTCGGGAAATGGCCACGCATTTCCACCAGACAAAGTTTTCCGCGGAGAAAAACAAGTTCCACGATATACTGGAACGCCTCTCATTTCCCATGAACGAGGAAGGGCATATTCTGGTTCGATCCCTCAATGAACGGAGAGCGATCCTGGTCCGTGACGCATTACACCACCCGGAAGTTGATCCATATCTGGCACAAACCATTGGCGCAGACACCTTCCTGATACTGCCCCTGATCTCCCGCAACCGCCGCATCGGAGTAATCCTTGCCGACAACTTGATTACCCGCAAACCCATCACCCAGCAAGACATTTCCTTCATGGAAACGCTCACCTTTCCGGTGGCGTTTGCAATCGAGCGGGCGTCCCTCTATGAACATCTCCACGAGGATCTGGAAAAACTGTCTGTCGCCAACATTAGGCTTCAAGAGCAACAAAAACTGATCGTCAGGATGGAAAAGCTGGCACTTCTCGGCAAAATAACTTCCAGCATCGCCCATTCCATCAGGAACCCCCTTACCGTCATTGGCGGTTTTGCCCGCTCCCTGCTGAAAAATGTCGCCGAAAATGACCCAAAGAGGGAACCACTGGAAAACATCGTGCAAAAATCAAAGCAGCTCGAAGATGTGCTGTCGGAAGTTCTGGGCTACGCAGATTCCGTCCTCCCGGCAATTGATGAGTGGGATGTCAACCAGATGGTGGAAACCATCGCACTGGAACTAATGAAAAAAACGGAAGGCTCCGGAATATCGATTACCCTTTCCCTTGCTCCGGAACTGCCGATGATCTATCTGGATTACCGCCAGATAGCCTACTGCATAAAAAAAATTCTCAGCAACTCCATCAAAGTAATGATACCTCCCGGGGAAATCTACCTGGGAACCAGTCTGCTGAAAGACTGCATTATGGTGGAGATTCGTGACACAGTTCCCGTCCTTGAGAGAGAAGCACACGAAGCCTTCCTGGACACTGGACTGACCGGGATTGACGAGACCTGTGACATGGAGCTTTCTTTCTGCAGAGTAATACTTGAAAATTACGCCAAATCCTTTACTGTTGAAAGACACGCAGGGAAAGGAAGTCGATTCCTTTTAGAGCTTTCTCTGAAAAAGGAGGATTCAGACCATGAGTAGGATTTTGGTCGTGGATGACGAAAGCAGCATCAGGCTCCTCTATTCCCACGAACTCGCCGATGAGGGGCACGAGATAACAACAGCTGCCACCGCGGACGAAGCCATTGAAGCACTCCAGAAAGACGATTTCGATTTGATCCTGCTGGATATCAAATTGAAGAACGAAAGTGGACTTGACCTCCTGCAGAAAATTGTCAAGGAACGCCACAATCTGCCGGTAATTCTCTGTACCGCATTTTCCTGTTATAAGGATGATTTCTCCGCGTGGCTTGCCGACGGCTATGTGGTAAAATCCACCGATCTGCAGGAACTGAAAAAT
>JAQUHM010000432.1 GCA_028683595.1 Geobacteraceae bacterium
GACATCCGCTCAGCCATCGAGATCCTGATCTACGGCCTCAAGGGCATGGCAGCCTATGCCGACCACTGCCAGATCCTCGGCAAGCACAATGACGAGGTCTATGCCTTTTTCCACAAGGCCCTGGCCGCCACCAGCGACCAGACCCTCGGACTGATGGATTTTGTCGGTCTCTCCATGGAGTGCGGCAAGCACAACCTCACGGTCATGGGACTCCTGAACGAAGGGCACGTTGAGCGCTACGGCCACCCGGTTCCGACAAAGGTACAGTTGGGCACCAAGGCCGGCAAGGCGATCCTCGTTTCCGGACACGATCTGCTCATGCTGGAAGAACTCCTCAAGCAGACCGAAGGCAAGGGGATCAATATCTATACCCACGGCGAAATGCTTCCGGCCCACGGCTATCCCGGCCTCAAGAAATATGCCCACCTGGTGGGCAACTACGGCGGCGCCTGGCAGGATCAGGCCAAGGAATTCCCCGAGTTTCCCGGCGCCATCATCTTCAACACCAACTGCATCCAGAAGCCTGCCGATTCCTACACCGGCCGTCTCTACACCTGGGGACTGGTGGCCTGGCCCGGCATCCAGCATATTGAAGGCTGGGACTTCTCTCCGGTAATCGAAAAGGCACTGTCGCTGCCCGGTTTTGCCGATGCTCCGGGCAAGGAAATCCTGGTAGGCTTTGGCCACAACGCGGTACTCGGCGTGGCCGACAAGGTCATCGAGGCGGTGAAGGGTGGTACGGTCAAGCACTTCTTCCTGATCGGCGGCTGCGACGGTGCCAAACCGGGCCGCAACTACTACACCGAGTTTGCCGAGAAGGTACCCAAGGACTGCATAATCCTGACTCTGGCCTGCGGCAAGTATCGCTTCAACAAGCTGGACTTCGGCGATATCGGCGGCATTCCGCGTCTCCTGGACATCGGCCAGTGCAACGACGCCTACTCGGCGATCCAGATCGCGGTGGCCCTGGCGGGCGCCTTCGAGTGCGGTGTGAACGATCTGCCCTTGTCCATGATCATTTCCTGGTACGAGCAGAAGGCGGTGGTCATCCTGCTGACACTCCTGCACCTGGGAATCAAGAACATCAAGCTGGGCCCCAGCCTCCCGGCCTTCATTACCCCGAACGTTCTCAATTTCCTGGTGGAGAACTTCAACATTGCACCCATTACCACCCCGGACCAGGACCTCAAGCAGATCCTCGGCTAAAACAAGCGCACTGACACTCCTCCTTTTTGGCATCCGGGGCGGAACCCCCTCCCCGGATGCATTTTTTGCGGAGGATACGAATCGAACAGAGAGAAATTTATCAGAAACCGACAGGTGGAGGCTTCCGAAAAAAAACAGGCGCCTTCACCGAGAGAATCGAGGTCAATTACATGCAGAAAACAGAGTTGAAAAGCGCGGAAAAAGTACCTATTTCCATCGATGCCCGCAAGATGCTGATCAGGGACGACTGCGAACTCATCCACCTGACACTGAAGCCCGCCGAGATCCTGGAGAAGCACAGCAACCCTTTCGATGTAGCCTTTTACGTCCTGTCCGGCTCCGGTGAGCTTGAAGTTGGCGATGAAACCGCTACCATTTCAGCCGACACCGTTATCGAAGTAGCAGGAGGTGCATTGCGGGGATGGAAAAACAGCGGCACGGAAGATTTGCGGGTGCTGGTGGTGAAGCTACTTTAACAGCTTATCCGTACATAAGCTCTTAGGGAACATCAACCCCAAGTTCCTCGGCAACCGCCTGGAAATAATCGTTGAGATCTTGATTGATGAAGTAGCGCCCGCGGCCCGGCGACAACATGACCTCACCCTGATTCACCACGATGACGGTCCCTGATGCCATCTTGGGCAGCACGGCCGCCGGGTATACCGCCAGCGACGATCCCAGCACCAGCAGCAGATCGCAGCGGGACACCATGGCAGCCGCCTCTTCAAAGTCCTTGACCGCCTCTCCGAAGAAGACCACATCCGGCTTGATCACGCTGCCACAGACCGGACAACAGACAATTGGAGCCCTTGAACTGGTTCGAATTGCCTTGTCCCACCAGGCACAGGTTGCACCGCTGACATCACCTTTTTGGCAACGGGTGCAGGTGGCCGACCAATAAGAACCATGCAGTTCAATAACCCGGCGCGAGCCTGCCTGGTGATGGAGGGCATCGATATTCTGGGTAATGATACCGTCAATAAGGCCGCACTCTTCAAAGGATGAAAGCGCCCGGTGGGTAAAGGTAGGCCGGATATCCTTGGACAGACCCATAAAATCCTGGGTAAATTGATAGAAAAGCAATGGATCGCGACGGAAATGGTCGATGCTGAAGACCAGATCGGGGTTGTACTTGCGCGTAACGTACAAGCCTTTTGGCCCCCGAAAATCGGGAATCCCGGCCGCGGTGGAGAGACCGGCTCCGGTCAGTACCACCAGGGATCCGGTACTGCGGATCAAGTCGGCACATTCACCAGGTCCAAGACTTCGCACTGTTCGATTCATTCGCACGTCCTTTCCGCTAGCCTCGGCTGCCATTCCATAACAGCCGGGCCATGCTCGCGTTCATCGTCCCCTCTGCCCTGCGCACCGTTGCCCATCATGCTTTTCTTCTGACTCTCCAATAAATATTGATATTTTCATGGAACTCTAAACAATCCAGACACCTGCCCAACCATATCGCGGAAAAAACTATCGACACAGCTGGGTACGTTCTTATTAGAAGTATACCGCTAATCTTCACGTCATGTGAGATACGTTTTTTCTGACGAAAAAGACTGAATATATCCGAAATAAACTTTGACAACTAGTTCCATCTGGTATATTGTACCAAAAAAATTACACACCGCTCCGAGCGGAGGAAAGGATTTGCCATGGCTGACCTTAAAGGTACAAAAACAGAAAAAAATCTTCTGGAGGCGTTTGCGGGAGAGTCCCAGGCACGGAACAAGTATTCCTACTATGCTTCCGTGGCCAAAAAAGAAGGCTACGAGCAACTGGCCGAGATTTTCCAGGAGACGGCAGAAAATGAAAAGGAGCATGCCAAGCTCCACCTGAAGGCCCTGATGGGGATCGAAAGCACCATCAAGAACCTGCAAGCAGCAGCGTCCGGCGAAAACGCCGAATGGACAGAAATGTATCCACGCATGGCCA
>JAQUHM010000433.1 GCA_028683595.1 Geobacteraceae bacterium
CCGGTGTATAGGCGCCATTCTCTTCCAGGAAATTGATGGCAGTAATGACACCACGACCGGCACAACCGACACCCGGTTCGGGGCCGCCGGACTCGACACACTTAATCCCGCCGTAGCCGTATTTCAACACACTATCAAGTTCCAAGTCCTCGACCGTTCCCAGTTCGCGCACCAGATCCATGACCGTGCTTTGTGCCTTGGCATGTAGAATCAAACGAGTTGAGTCAGCCTTGGGGTCGCAGCCGACGATCATGATTTTCTTACCCAAAGCCGCGAGACCGGCCACCGTGTTCTGGGTTGTAGTTGACTTGCCGATGCCGCCTTTTCCATAAATCGCAATCTGTCTCATAGGTATCTCCTTCATCCGTAGCTGTAGACGTCAGCATGTATCGGGGGGGGCGAAATCAGGCGCCTGATGGCGACTGAAAACAGTGCGCCATGATCCCCGGCCTTTTGAGCAGTGTGCTCCATTCATCTCAGATACGTTTTTCACCCAAGCTACGGCAACAAAAACAAAAACCCCGCATCTCATCGCTGAGAGCGGGGCGTGGGGCCTGGTTAACAGAGTTTGATGGTTGTTGTGGTGACAATGTATCAGGTCACAATAATAAATTGATTTACACTAACCATGCCAACAATACTATAATTCTACGAACCCCCGTCTTATGCGCCCTCAGGCCCTTACGCCATCAGCTCGAAATATCAATACCAGGCAATAATGGTCATGTGCTATACAGGGTGACTATTAATCAAGCAGCTTGAATGTCGTTGAGCAGACCGTTGAAAATATTGGGTGTAAAATATTGGGAGGGGGTTCACAATACCTTCCCTGCTTTCCCTGAGCCATGAGGGGCTGATTCACCATCAGGTAGTTTCCATCCGGAAACTCCGGATGGAAACTAGGTAGCATTATTTGATATAGGTCATATTTGTTTAGACCAGGGAACGTATAATAGGCACAAGTGCACGGGGTTTCCGTCCTTCATGAGTGAGGTGAAGAGTCAGAGGTGGTTCTGAATTTCCTCGAAATTGAAAGACAACAGTCGGTTTTTATTGGAACATCTCAAACTGTCCCATTCCAGCGCTCTACCTTGAAAGGAGGATGTATGGAGACGTCTGTAACCGTTAAACCATCACTGGCAATCGCCATTCTCAAGGGCGGACTTGGCGTCAATGTACCCATGTTTCTCTGGGGGCCGCCCGGAATCGGCAAATCCCAGATCGTGGCTCAAGTAGCTGCCGATCTGAAACTGCCGCTGATTGATATTCGCGCCGTCCTGCTGGACCCTGTGGACTTGCGCGGTGTACCGTCTGTCGAAAACGGCACGACCCGCTGGAATCCGCCCATCTTCCTGCCAACGGAAGGGGAAGGCATCCTGTTCCTCGACGAACTTTCCCAGGCGCCTGACTCGGTACAAAGCTCGCTGTTGCAGCTTGTGCTTGACCGCAAGCTAGGCGAATACTGCATGCCTGATGGCTGGAGAATCCTGGCAGCAGGAAACAGGGTAACTGACGGCACATTCAGCAGAAAAATAAGCAAGGCACTAGGTTCACGTTTTGCCACGCACCTGGAGTTAGCCGTTGACCTGGATGAATGGTGCACCTGGGCGATCAACAACAACATCCCGGCCGAGATTATCGGTTTCTTGCGCCTGCGGCCGGACCTGCTCCACCATTTTGATGCCAAGGCACAGGGCAATTCGTTTCCATGTCCACGTGTTTGGGCAAATGTCGGCAAGTTCATCGGCAAACTGCCCCTCGAAGCGGAGCTGCCTTTTTTCGCAGGGGCACTGGGTTTCGGCCCAGCCGCGGAATTCACTTCCTTTCTGCAGATATATCGAGACTTGCCGGACATAGAGGCCATCATGCTCGCCCCGGACGCAGTGGACGTTCCCGAAGAACCATCCGTGCTCTATGCCCTGTGCGGGGCAATGAGCCGCAAGGTAACGTCAGGTAACATTTCAGCGGCTTTTCGCTACATGAAACGGCTGCCGTCAGAATTTCAAGTCGTCTGGCTGCGCGATGCCCTGCAAGCCAAGCCCCAACTTGCCACCACCAGGGAGTTCACCAGTTGGGCAAAAGCTAACGCCGACCTGCTGCTGTGACCGTTAACAGCCCGGACAGCACGCACCGGCAGAGGAAGGAACAGCGATGAAACACTCCCCAAAGCTGGCACGAGCAATCGCAAGGACGGTGCTTGATCACCCTTTTTTCGCCAGTCTGCTGCTCGGTATGCGGTTGCGCGAGGATACCAGCACTAAAACCGCCTGCACTAACGGGATGGAAATCCGCTTCAACCCGTCTTTTATCGATTCGCTGAAAGTCGATCAGGTTGTGTTTGTTCTCGCCCACCTGGTTATGCATATTGCCCATCGCCACCCGTTGCGGCGAAGTAACCGCAATCTCGGAAGATTCAACAAAGCCGGCGATTTCGCTATAAACGGCATCCTCAAAGATGCAGGGCTCAACATGTTGCCAGGAGCTTTGTACAAAAAAGAGTATGAACACCTTGCCGCGGAACAGATCTACGAACGATTGCCCGTATCATCGAGTGCCGGACCCGGTGCCAGCGAAGAGGGCGACAACAGCCAGGATGATGACCCGGGCGGTTGCGGCGGCTTCGAAGATGCCAAAAACGAAGACGGCACTTCATTGTCAAAGACTGAAAAGCAACGTGAAGAAGCCAAGGTTGCCATTGCGATACAGAAAGCCGCCCAGATTGCGAAAGCTCAGGGGAAATTACCCAACTCTCTGGCGCGCCTGGTTGACGAACTGGTCCATCCTATTCTTCAATGGCGCGAAATACTGAGGACCTTCATCGATCACACTGCCCGCAATGACTATTCGTGGATACATCCAAACCGGCGGCATCTGGCCAGCGGGATCTATTTGCCCAGTTTTCGTTCAAACGGACTGAAGCCGCTCGTCCTGGCGGTAGACACGTCCGGTTCCATCGGACAAAACGATCTTAACCAGTTCCAGGCAGAACTGAACGACATACTGCAGAGCTTTCCCGCTACGGTACATGTCCTGTACTGCGACAGCCAGATATCCAGTACCCATATCGTTACCTCGGACGAATACCCGGTGGAACTGAAAGCTGTCGGCTTTGGCGGCACCGACCTGCGCCC
>JAQUHM010000434.1 GCA_028683595.1 Geobacteraceae bacterium
AAGCAGTGGACCACGCAGAAAAAGAACTTTCCAGCGCAGAAAGGTTTGCCGGTATTGTGCCGATAAGCAGATTAGTATTGATTACAAAGATCCCCGCACCTTACGCTCTTTTATCAGCGAGCGTGGCAAGATAGTTCCTCGGAGAATTTCCGGAAATTGTGCAAAACACCAGAGGGAAATTACCGAGGCCATCAAGAGAGCAAGAAACATTGCACTGCTCCCAATTGCTTCCGGGCATGTCATGCCATAACAGGCTGTAGAAAAACTTCGAGGAGAGCCATCACCCGTTTTGTGTTGTGCTCGGTGCCTGTCTAAACGATATGTCATGGGTGCCTGTACACAATGAGATTCAGCCTCCGGCACTCCACATGACTATTTTTACATGCTTGAGAGGAAGCTTTTTAGATGAACAGCGCAGGGTATGGGATGATTGGTGCAGTAGTGAAAGGAAGTCTTCTGACACTTGCGCTTTTCCTTCTCTATAGCACCATCCCCCTTCTTGGTGCCTTTGCCGGGGTTTTTGTTCCTTTTCCCTGTATCTACTATTCTCTTAAGTACGGCCGGGTAACCGGCTATGCCATAGTATTGACCATGGCGATTTTACTGGCAGTACTGAACCAGTATAGCTTGCTTCCGTATCTGCTTCTTGGTGGTATTTGTTCTTTAGCACTGCCAGAATTTCTTGCACGGGGCAAGGGGAGCACCCAAGCCCTGTTTTTAACCGTTGGACTGAATGCGTGTCTTGTTGCAGGGCTACTTATTGTTGCTGTGACGTTACTCAACATCGATGTTGATACACAGGTGCGTCGCATAATCCATGAGGCAATGATCCAAGTTGGAGAAACCTATCGTCAGAGTGGAATCTCCGGGAAAGAGCTTCAAGCGCTGGAAGATGGATTGAAGTTGTTTGAGAATACCTTCGTCAAGCTTTATCCATCGTTTGTTATAATCTTGTTTTGGGTAATAGCCGGGATAAATCTTGTTTTGCTGAAAAAAGTGTCCTTTTCGCTCGGGAAGGAAATTTTTTTCGACAGTTTTACGCAGTACCGGAATCCTGACTCTCTGGTATGGGTGCTGATACTCGCTGGCTTTACTCTTTTGCTAGATAACCCGGTGTTGACAAACATTGCGCTGAATGTGCTGTTTCTCATGTATTTTTTGTACCTTGTTCAAGGGTTGGCACTATGTGGCTGGATTTCTTACAAAAAGAAATTTCCGAGAGCCCTGCAGATTGTTTTCTATGTTCTTTTAGCAGTGCAGCCATTATTGACCGCGATTGTCGCGGTTTTCGGACTAACAGATTTGTGGGCTAGTTTTCGCGTGCAGAAAAATAATGAAAACCTGTAAAATCAGGCTAGGGAGGAATTGTAATGAAAGTAATTCTCAAGGAAAATATCGAAACTCTTGGAAGTATTGGCGATATTGTTAAGGTTGCGCCTGGTTATGCCAGGAACTACCTTGTACCTAAGGGATATGCCATAGAAGCTACCACGCGAAATGCGAAAGCTCTTGAGCATGCCAAGCGGCAGATGGAATACAAAAAAAATAAGGTACTTGAGTCGGCAAAGAACCTTCTGGAAAAAATTGAAGCAACTCCTTTGGTTCTCGTGCATCAGGCCGGTGAGGCTGATAAACTTTTCGGTTCAGTTACGAATATGGAAATTGCGGAAGCTCTCAAGAATCGCGGTCTTGAAATTGACAGAAAGATAATCCTTCTTTCTGACCCAATTAAAAGTCTTGGTGATTATGAAGTTCTGGTAAAGCTTCATCCTGAGGTTATTGCAAACCTGAAGGTATCCGTTACGAAGGCAGAATAATTTCAATACCGGCATGCAGTGAGGAATAATCCTCTCTGGCATTTTATGCAAAAAAAGCACCTGCTCTCATTGAGGGCAGGTGCTTTTTTTGTTACGTATGTTCCATGGCAGTCGGTTCAGTGCAGAGACCCGGCTGCCATGGAACAGGTGGTTATTGAGTTTTGTCTGTATAAATGATGCAGTCGATTATGGCATCGACTCGACGGTTTTTCTGTCGTCCTTCAGCAGTTTTGTTGGAGGCAATCGGCTTCGTGTAGCCATAGCCTTTTGTCGAGAGGCGCTCTGATTCAATCCCGAAATTCTCAATCAGGTAGTTCCTGACACTGTCGGCACGTCTTTCGGAGAGTTTGATATTGTATTTGTAACTGCCTCTGTTGTCAGTGTGTCCTTCGATGACGGAAGTTGTTTTCGGGTATTTTTTCAAGAATTCGGCAACCTTGCCTATGACTGCATCATATTTCGGTTTTATGTCTGACTTGTCGAAATCGAACTCGATTTTCAGAGTCATGCAGATCTTTTCTGGTACGGGTTCCGGTTTAGGTGCGGGAGGAGGGCATACAGGAGGTGCCGGTTCTGGTGCCGGTGGTGGTGGCGGAGGAGGACATACAGGAGGCGCCGGCTTTTCGGCTGGTCCAAACAGGAAAGTTGCACCAAGAGAGGCTTCCCAATTGAACATCAGGTCGCTTTCCCTTTGCTGGAAAACGGGAATGCGCGCGTTAAGAGGAACGACGTATTCGCCTGCCTCATTCCCGTTAAAAATGAAGAGTTGACGAACATCAGCCCTGAGAGCAATGGAATCAGTAATGAAGTATTTCAGCCCGCCTCCGATGTTTGCTGTTGGGGAATACTGGGTATGGTTTGTGTTATGGTACTTGACCTGTGTAGCTCCGCCTCCCAATGCCAGATAGGGAACAAGTTTTTCAGAAGGCATGAAGTTATAGAGGAGGTCTAAACGATAGGACCATGCATTAACACTGCCGTACCCTCTGGTGGATTTGGTGGGAACGAAGTTTAAAACACCTTCAGCCTCGAAGTTGTTGGTGAAATCATACCCGAGTCTCAGACCAAAAACAGGTGCGGCTCGAAGGCTTTGTGCGCCATCGAACATGTAGCCACCAATGTATGGTGAGAGTGAGACCGCCCCTGCGCGCTCTCCTGCTAAGAGTGGCTGCGAGGCGACAAGTGAAACGAGAAGAGCAAATAGCAGCGGAATTAGAAACTTTTTCATTTTTCCTCCTTTTGTAGTCAATACCTTTTGGAAAGGCATCCCTGATGTTGCGTGAATTCAAATACATGGGAA
>JAQUHM010000435.1 GCA_028683595.1 Geobacteraceae bacterium
CATGGACGACAGTTTCGCCAAGACCACTGACTCCATCTCCTCGATCAGCTCCAATGCATCACTTGGCGAACCGATGTACGATCCGGTTTCTCATACCCTCTGGACCAGGATTGCCATTGATGTCAAGGAAGCCGGAACCGTGCCGAGAATTATCGGTGCAATTCTCACCGAAGAGGGCTACGTTCAAATTGCCTGTTATGCAAAGGGTGAGGACTTCGAAAAATATCTGCCGGTTTTCGAGACCATCATTAAAAAAACGGATTTCAAAGCTGACCTGAAATTCGGGGCACAGGACTCGGAAGGAAAAGCAGTCAATGAGGGAAGTGGTCAGGGCGCCTTGTCATGGAAAACCATTTCCCTTGTCCTGATTGGCGCACTGCTGTTGTTCTTCGCCGGGTGGAGAATCAGGAAAAAAGCCTCCGGCGCTTCATAGTAATCCCAAAACACACGACACGGGGTCGCAGTGGAATTCCTGCCGTCAGGCAGGTCCATTGCGGCCCTTTTTCGTATCAGAAGAGTAGCGAACTGCCGCTGTAGAAGGTTCCGGCAACACAGGCGGTCATGAGGCAGGCAAGGGTTGCCGCTACAAGGGCTCTTACTGCCACATTGGAAAGGTCACGGGTCCGTTCGGGAGCAAGGGCCGCGACCCCGCCCACGAAGATGGCCATGGATGCCACGTGGGCAAAACCGCACAGGGCATAGGCGGCAATCACAGCCGAGCGGGGATGGAGGATCTGCTTGGCGGCCAGCGCCGCGGACAGGTCCTGATAGGACACAACCTCGGTAAGGACGACCCGCTCGCCGATTAGCCGGGCGATCAGTCCCGCATCCTCGGGAGGAATACCAAGTATCAGGGTAAAGGGGTAGAAAACCAGGCCAAGGATATCACGAAACGAACAGGGAATCGTCGTACCCAGCAGCGAGTTCAGGTACCCGCCAATTCCGGAGAGGACCATATCGGCAAGGGCAACCAGTCCGAGAACAGCCAGGAGAAGGCCGGATATCCCGACAATGACTCTGATACCGGTGTTGGCGGCGTTGATGATTGCCTCGAACAGCGAGCTTTCCCGCGCCACCTCCGGAGTCACTGCCAATCCAAGAGTCTCGGGCTGGCCGGTTTCCGGAACAAGGAACTTCGAAAGCACCAGGGCCGCAGGCGCCGACAGGATCGACGCGGACATGAGATGGCCGGCAATGGTCGGGAACTGGGGCTTCAGGGTGAATACATACAAAGCCATAACATTGGAGGAAACCGTAGCCATGCCGACGGTAAGGATGGTGCACAACTCCGAGCGCGTCATGGTAGCAAGGAAGGGTCTCACTGCCAGGGCGGACTCCACACCGGCGAAAATATTGCTCGCAGCCACCAGCGATTCGGCTCCCGACACCCCCATGAAGCGGCTGAAGAAACGGGCAAATACCCTGATGACCCGCTGCATGATGCCATAGTAGTAGAGAATCGCCATCAGGGCAGAGAAAAAGACGATGGTCGGAAAAGCCTGAAAGGCAAGGATAAAACCAAGGGAGGTCTCCCCTCCCCCGCCGGTTGCCCCGGGTGGGATGGCAAGGCGGCCAAAGAGGAAACGCGAACCGGCTGTGGCAGCATCCAGAACCTTGACAATGGCGTCGTTTGCAACAAGGAACAGGGATGTGCCTGCGGGGAAGAGAAAAATGAACGCGGCAAAGACCAGCTGTGCCCCCACCCCCCAGCCCAGAAGTCGCCACTTGACCCTCCGCCGGTCAGTGGAAAGGAGCCAGGCAAATCCCGACAGAAGGAAGATGCCGCAGAAACTGATCAGGTTGTAAATATCCATCAAAGGTTCCTAGCGGTAGAGGACACTTGTTACGGGGAAACGATAAATGCGTCGGGATAGCCGTTTTCGGCCAGCGACACTCGTGCCTTTTCCGCGGCAGCGCGGGAAAGGAACCGGCCTGCATGCACCCGATAGAAGCGGCCTTTCCCGGTATCCGCTTCCTGAACCGTGGAAAAGGAAAAATCCCTCTTCAGCCTCGCCGACAGCTGTTGCGCTGTTGCCGGATCAGTAAAGGAGGCTACCTGCAGCGTATAGGCCCCAACCGCAGACGGAGCACTATCGGGTCGCGACGTGCCGGAGCCGGACGAAATAACCTCGATGATTACCGGCGCCACACCTGATTCGACAATCTCCAGATCGCGAGCAGACCGGTAGGACAGATCGACAATCCGATCCGCAACAAAGGGACCCCGGTCGTTCACCCTGACAATAGTCTGCATGCCGTTCAGTTTATTGGTAACTCTGAGATAACATCCAAGGGGAAGGGTCTTGTGGGCGGCAGTCGGCTTATACATGTCGAATGTCTCGCCATTGCTGGTGGGACCGCCGTGCTCCTCCGCACCGTACCAGGAAGCAAAACCCTCTTCCCGGTATCCTTCGGCGGTTGCCAGCGGGACATAACGCTCGCCATCCACGGTGTAGGGACGCTGCCAGGGGCGCTGCCCGGGAGATCCCGGCTCCACGCTGACCCGGTGGCCGGTTGTTCCACAAGCGGTCAACAGGAGACAAAAGGACATAAGGACTAAACGTCGTATGCTCATGAAGCGTAGTATAGGGGGCAGAGAAAATAAATCAATAATAAAATCAGCTGTTGAGACTGAAGAGCCGCAGTCTGGGACCCAATCAGCCCCGTCATTCAATTACTTGCACTCGGTCAGGTTCTGCGTTACAAACAAATTAGAGCGTTAATCTCCCGCCTTTTCACCCTGACAGCAGAAGCGCATAAAAAGGATACCGCCATGGCTATCGACGAAGCATTCAACGAGACAGTTCAGTACTATGATGATTGGATTCGCAAGGCGGTACCCGGGTATGAAGACCTGTTCACCGTTGCAAAGGAGTTGATCCCCTTCGACCCTGGTGACACCATTCATGTCCTTGACCTGGGTGCCGGCACCGGTCTCTTTTCTCAACAGGTACTGGAGAGGTGCCCTGCAGGAACGTTCGTTCTCTACGATATAGCAGGCAAGATGCTGGATGTGGCCCGGCAACGTTTCCGGAATTTCCCGGACCGTTTTTGCTATGTGACGGCAGACTATCGGACACTGGGTGATGCGGAATCTTTCGACCTGGTCATCTC
>JAQUHM010000436.1 GCA_028683595.1 Geobacteraceae bacterium
CACAATCTATTTTACAGGCTCTGATATCCTCCAAAGCCAGTTTCTTGATTTTGTTGTTATCTGTCTTGCAGAGACTGAACTACCCCCCTGAAAATTTTGTAAGCAATTTTCTGGTTATCTTCATCAAGGCATTTCAGCAGTTCCTCAATGCTTTTAGTGCGTGTACCAATATCTGCTAAATGTATATAATCAAAAAAATCGCGAATTGGTACATTAAGGGCATCTGCAATTTTTTCCAATCGCTCAATAGTCGGAAAGCTTTTTCCAAGTTCTAAGCGACTTACATGTTTTTGTTCTACTTCGATATATTCAGCAAGTTGTTCTTGAGTAAATCCCCGAACTTTTCGTAATTCTCTAATCCTTTCACCCAACAATTCCTTGGTTGTTCTCATTAGTTACCCTCCGTCGGCAAGTATCATTCCGACCAGCAAAAAAGAGAACAATCAGCCATAGGCTATTGTGTTTATAAATAGCCTATGCTATAGGCTATTATGTCGTTTGCATGGGGTAAAGTAACTAATTAATCTACTTTTAATGAAGATGCTGCTTCAAGGAGGAGCAATGCTTTGTCCGCTCTGTAAAGAGGAAATTATTGATGGTGCTATAAAGTGCAAACATTGCGGAGGAATGCTAAACGATCTCTCCGGTAATTCGCCAACTGCTCCGTTGACCAGTAAGCCCTGCCCGTATTGCCGTGAACAAATTCACCCTGAAGCTCTCAAGTGCAAATTCTGTGGTGCCATGCTTAATCAACCTATGCCTCAAGGTGTTATGCCGCAATCTATGGGGCAACAGCCTATGTATCATGGCGGTTCTGCGGAATATGACGTTCTGTATCCAGGATCGTATGCAATGGCACGAGTAAAACTGAAGCATGGTCAGATGATCAAAGCTGAATCTGACGCAATGGTGGCAATGAGTCCTACTGTGGACGTGCAGGGGAAAATGGAAGGCGGGGTACTTGGGGCACTTGGTAGAAAATTTCTCACTGGTGAGAGTGCATTCTTTCAAACGTTGACTGCAAGCAGGGGTGATGGGGAAGTGCTTCTTGCGCCGTCAACTCCCGGTGATGTTCAGATTCTGGAATTGAACGGCAGCAATTTCTTCTATGTACAAAAAGAAGGCTTTCTTGCTGGTGATGCTACCTTGAATATTGAGACTGCATCTCAAGGGATCATTAAAGGCTTGTTGAGCGGTGAAGGAATTTTCATTCAACGGATTAGCGGTGTAGGTAAACTGGTAGTCTCCAGTTTTGGAGCAATCCACAAATTGACGCTTGCTCCAAATGAAATGATGGTTGTGGACAATGCCCACCTGGTGGCTTGGAGCGGAAGCGTTAGTTACGAAGTAGTACGGGCAAGCAAAGGAATTATGGATACTCTTACATCCGGCGAGGGTCTTGTTTGCAATGTCAGAGGCCCCGGTGAAATGTATATCCAGTCTCGTAACAAAGGAAGCTTTGGTAACTGGATTGCTCAATTTTTGCCGAAATCATCGGGTTAATTACAATGAAATGTCCGTACTGTATGGAAGATATTCAAGATGGTGCAATTCGTTGCAAGCATTGCAAAACAGAATTGGTGCTTACTGCAGCGTCACAACAGTATTCCCATAATATTCAGCAACCATTTGTACAAGTACCAGAGGCACCTACTCCCTGGTTTCAAATCACTACGTTAATCACCGGGGTAGTCTGGTTAGGTTTGCTCATAATTGATGACGGAACATCGTGGGATAAGGAAGCAATTATGGGTGGTTTTTTCTTGTCCTCAATTCAAATAGCAATGGGGATCGGAGCAATAAACGTATCTACTCATGGTAGGGGGATGGCTATAGCAGGGCTAGTGTTTGGAATCTTGAGCTTATTAGTCATGTGTGGACTGGTTGCTTAGAATGCATATATTTTTGAGGAGAGCATATCTGTAATGATCTGTCCATTTTGTAAAGAATCCATTCAGGACGGTGCAATTAAATGCCGTCACTGTGATTCAATTTTGAATGTTGCACCACAGTTCACTCAATCTCCACCCGCATATCAGAACCATTCAACATCAACGATCAACAGCGATGAAATACGCGCATTTGTCGGCACTAATTCGGAATACTACGTTCAGAATTTTACAAAGTTTACTATAGCGGGAACGGAAAATTTTACGATGACATGGAACTGGTCAACGTGCTGTTTTACGTTTTTCTGGATGCTATACCGAAAAATGTACATTCAAGCGGCAATCACATTCGTGATCTTCTGGCTTCCCGGTATTAACATCATTCTTCATATCGTGGCTGGTTGCGTCGGCAACTATCTCTATTACAAGCACACCAAAGATAAAATTGTTGAAATACGAGCGATACAACCTCCGCAAAACCTGTATTCGATCCTTCAACAGGTGGGAGGTGTTCACGGCTGGGTAATTCCTTTTGGAATTGTAGCGGGTGTTTTTGTCGCTCTTCTTATGTTTATGATCGTGGCAGCTATTATTGGACTCGCAAAATGAGTGGAGAACGCAAATGAAATGTCCGTTTTGCAAAGAAGATATTCAAGATGGAGCTATTAAATGTCGCCATTGCGGTTCAATGCTAAATAGCTCAGAAACAGTAGCTGCTGAAGCTATTCCACAATTTGCCATGCCACAGCAAGGCATTCAGCATATGGCACAACAAGTTGATAACACTCTTATTTGGACTTTAGCTTTTGCGCCAATTTTGGGCGCAATACTTGAGCAAGTCCTTAAAAACACCTTAGGGAATGCGTGGTTATTTCAATTTGCCACACTTGCATTAAATATCACGCTTGCCGTAATGGATGAGAAAAAATTGCAACAGCTGGGCTATGATACATCCTCATTTGGAGGAGCTTGGTTGATCCCTGTATATCTCTATAAAAGAGCAAAGATGTTCAATCATAATTTAGCATATTTCATCGTTTGGATAGTTTGTTTCGTAATTCTGTTTCTTTAATAAAAAGCGGGTAATGGCGCATGATCTGTGCATTCTGCAAGGAAACTATTCAAGACGGTGCCATTAAATGTCGTCATTGCGGGTCTATGCTGATAGCTCACCCAACGCAAGAATCACCCCAATGGAGTAACGTTGATAATAATTCGGG
>JAQUHM010000437.1 GCA_028683595.1 Geobacteraceae bacterium
CTGCATAGCGTCGTCTCTTTGTGTTAGTGGATTTGTTGGGGAACAAAGCCATTTTAACCCAGATTGCGGCGCTATTATATCTATAATTACAATATGTTACATGTTTTTATCAACTGCGAAAGTTGAGGTTTACAATTTTTCCCAAGATTATCATCGGCGACCTTATCTATAACGCCCACGATTATCTTTATGTGATAATTATCACAAGATGATACTTGCATTACTCTTTTCTATTGTTATTATTTCATAAAAACATTCTAGCATGTTCCACGCAACAAAGTCTTCTCATTACAACGGTTATCTCATTTCAAGGAGGAACTCATGAAAAAAGTTTTCGTTAGCGCAGTAACGGCCGCTGCAATTTTTGCCTGTGCCGGACTGGTCTTTGCCGCAGAAGAGTACCCCACCCAGGAAGCCAGTGTAACCATGACTGTTAGCACCCCTGATGGGACTGTTCTTAAAGAGGAAACTATCAGCGATACCACGAAAGGTGCCGATACGACGGCCCAGTTCAAGGCTCTGGAGAAAACCAAGAAGTCCACCGAAAAAAAAGACACCGCTGCACCTGAAAAGAATTAGCATTCGTAACGTTTCCAAATCTCTCACCGCAGTGTAACAACAATTCAAACTGCTACCGGTTATAGTAAAAAAGGCCGCATCGAATTGATGCGGCCTTTTTTATATTTGGCATAATCTCCCACCGATATCCATGACCTGGAGGCCTCTCCATATCAGTTTTTCAGACTTTCATGCCTTTTCCATGAATAACCTCATAGGAAACCGGAACACCTCTTTCATCCGAAAAATTACGCTGGTAAAACTCCATCATTTTCGTGATGATTCTTCTTCCACCAAGTCCCCCTGCAGGCCGAGACGCGGCAGTGCCGGCACCAATACCCTTGAGTGCCCGGAGAAAAGCTGGAACGTCAGGGTAGTACTCTTTTTCAAAATAATTTTCTACCGTTATTTCGCTGAAGCCGACCTCATAAAGGTCTTTTTCCACAACTTCCCGCGGGAAGAAATTGTGTGAGCGATCCTTGCCAATCGCGTTTTCAGCAAGCAGGACAGAGCGGTACGAACTCTTCAACTCATGCAACGTACCTTCACCAAAGAGGGCAAAAAGAAACATACCGCCCGGTGCAAGCACCCTCTTTGCCTCCGAAAATGCTTTCCCAAGAGCAGAAAGCCACTGAAATGTTGAGGTCGAAACCACCAAGTCGAAAGTTTCGTCCGCAAAAGGAATATCTTCAGCATCTCCGACCACATACAGAAAATTTCCATCCTCCGGCAAGGAACCTGTTGCCGTGACTCCCATGCCCGGTGACAGATCCAGCCCAGCAAGGAACGCCTCTGGACAGGATTTTCGCAAAGACCTGAGGAGCAGTCCGGTTCCCGCTCCGACATCTAGTATCCGTAGAGGAAAATGCTGTGGTGATAATTTCTCGAGGTTCGAAAGAATCTGTTCAATAACCATCTTCTGAACGATGACGGTATCTTCATATCGAGGAGCACCCTTGTTAAAGGATTTCCGTACTGTTGACCTGTCAATTTTACTCATAGACCTTTCCGAGGAACGTTGCAAGGGCGGAATTGAATGCATTGGAACGCGAGTACATGGGAGCATGCCCTGCCCCGTTCAAGATAGTACATTGTGAGCCTGATAATTGTGTGGACATATAGTGCGAGGAATCAACCGGACAGATCAGATCTCTGTCTCCATGAAGTAACAGAGATGGTTCTCGAACCAAGGGGAGAACAGGACGCATATCAGCTGTTTCCAGGGTCTGCAGAACCGGAATCATAACCTCCGGGGAAGGAAACGGCAACATTGACAGGACATCCTGTTGAAATGCCTCAAACCCTTTTTCGGCTTGCCGCTCATCGGCAAACATTTTACGCAGAAAACCATCCATCGCCTTATGCGGGTTTCTTTTCAGAAGCAACGAAAGTGACCTTGGCTCCTTCGGAGGAAGGCCATGGGGATAATCAGTGGATGAACAGTATTTCGAGGTACCGGATACCAGTACCAATGAAGCAAGCCTTTCACGTACGGCTGGATAAGCGGCAAGCACGATAAGAGCTCCCAAGGACCACCCCAAAAGCGTCACCCCGGAAAGGCAGAGCCTGTCGAAAAAAAGTGTAACATCGGATGCGAGAATGTCGATACCATATCCTGAACAGGATGGCATGGACCGGCCGTGCCCCCGAAGGTCAAAGGCAATACAACGGTATCGAGATGAAAAATATTCTTTTTGCTGCAACCATATCTGTGAAGAAAGAGACCAGCCGTGAACAAAGAGCAAGGGGTTCCCTGCCCCGGCCTCTTCATAATACAGCCTGGATGAGTCGCTGGTAGTTAGATACGGCATCAGATACCCCCGTGAGCGGCCAAGGGATCGCTATCGATCGGCAATGCCCACTTTGTCCCCTGCCCGACATACGGCTTCCACTACACGCTGAAGCTCCGACAATTCGTGGGTTGCCATAAGAGTGCAACGAAGACGACTGCTGCCGACAGGAACTGTTGGAGGGCGAATCCCCTGGGCAAAAACACCCTCATCAAGGAGAGCACGGGAGAATTCCATGGTTTTCTCAGCGTTACCCACGAAAACAGGAATGATCTGGGTCTCGCTTCCCAGGGTGTCAAAACCGGCTTCATGGAGGGAATTACGCAGATATGCCGTGTTCGCTGCCAATCGCTTACGCAGATCGGCCCCCTCCCCGGAATCGACAATATCGAAAGCAGCAGATGCAGCGGCCAAAACAGCTGGTGGCAAAGAAGTCGAAAAAATAAAGGAGCGCGCCCTGTTCACTAGATATTCGATAATCTCGTGTGAGCTCGCAATAAACGCCCCAAAGCCTCCGAGTGCCTTCCCCAGAGTGCCCATGGAAATATCGATCTCCGGTGACAGACCCAAATGCTCTGCCGTACCGCGCCCAGTAGCCCCCAGAACACCGGTCCCGTGTGCATCATCCACCATGAGAAGCGCACCATACTCCTTTTTGATGGCAACCAGCTCAGCTAGATTTGCCATGTCTCCATCCATACTGAAGACACCATCAGCAATAATGATCCTGCGGCCGTCCCCTCGATGC
>JAQUHM010000076.1 GCA_028683595.1 Geobacteraceae bacterium
GGTTCGGACCAGCGAATACGGGACCTTCAGGATCGGATAGCCGTGCTTTTGAGCACCTTTTCCGCCGCCCCCTGAGACTTGAGGCGTAATGTCTTCATTCCGGAGCCGGAGCCAAATGACGTACTGCCCTTGAATATAAACACGCCCACAAAGTAGCCGACAAGTTCTCTGGGAAGACGTAAGAACCGCTGGCCAGGTTTCGTTCCGCAACACGGTGTCGATTTGCTTGAGATATATGAAACACTTCATATCAAAAAAAGGATCCCTTATGAGAAGACTTACCTTCATTTTCCTCCTCCTCTTCGTTGCCTGCTCTCATGTTGAGTACTCTACTCCCGGTAAAAGTAAGGCTCTCGAGACTTTCTTCCTTACCTGGCCAAGCGGTCTGCCGGTGTACGATCACATCGTAATTGTTGTTGCGGAGAACAAGGATTACGAAGAAGTAATTGGCAGTTCACACGCACCGTATATCAACAGCGTGCTCAAGAAAGAAGGCGCCAACTTTACGCAGATGTTCGGCGAAGAACACAACAGCCAAGGCAACTACTACTGGATGTTTTCCGGTGACAATCAGAACATCGGCTTCATGGACCAGGTTCCATCCAAGGAGAAGAATGCAAACTACCCGTTCAGGGCTTCGAACCTGGGTGCGCAATTGATCAACAAGGGACTGTCCTTCAAAGGGTATGCAGAGAGCCTGCCGGCCATCGGTTTTACCGGCGACAGGATGGGTAGCTATGCAAGAAAGCATGTCCCCTGGATCAGCTTCGCCAACGTGCCGAACGGCACAACTGTCGCAACTTCGTCCAATCTCAGGTTTGCGGATTTTCCTTCCGATCCTGCCCGGTATGACACCCTGCCCACGGTTTCCTTTATCATTCCCAACCTGGACAATGATATGCACAACGGGCCCGTCAAGGAAAGTGTCCCCAAGGGGGACAGTTGGCTGCGGGAGAACATCGATTCCTACTATCAATGGGCCAAGAGTCACAATAGTCTGCTGATCCTTACCTTCGATGAAAATAATGATAAAAGGCACTACCTGGGACTGACAAACCCGGTCTTGGATCCGAAATACTGTCTTGAAAACAAAATAGATCCGGAATTCTGTGTGGACCTGCAGAACCGTACGGTAACAATCTTTGCGGGAGCGCATATCAAGCCGGGTGATTACAGCGAGGGCAACGGTATCACCCACGTCACTATCCTTCGCACAATCGAGGCAATGTATGGACTGTCCAAGGCGGGCAGCCAACAGCCCAATGCTGCCGGATTCGGCATCACGGACAACTACATTATCACTGATGTTTTTATGCCTGTGCCGTAGTGCCGTCTCAATTGTCAAAATTAACCGCAGCTCAAACCGGGTATAATAATCCTGGTAGAAGTAGATAAGCCGGAGAGCAAAATGAAGACGGTTTACAGTGCCTCGAACATTGCGCTGGTAAGCATATTCCAGAACATACTGGAGAGTCACGGCATCAGGTGCTGGCTTAAAAACGAATATCTTTCTGCAGGAATCGGTGAACTTCCACCTATTGAGTGCTGGCCGCAACTATGTGTTGAAGACGTAGATTATTTGCAGGCGAAACACATTGTCGATGAGGCCCTGTCAGAAGAATACCTGAAGTCGTGGAAATGCGAAGCATGTGGTGAGGAAATTGAAGGGCAATTTGCCGTGTGCTGGAAGTGCGGGAAAAGCGGTCCGACCTCAGGGTGACAGCTTTTATGCAAGAGCAGCCGGTTGACAGGCCACGCTCGAACGTACCGTGACCAGAGTTTGCGACCTGAGAGGTTAGTTCTCTCTGTTCGGGATACCCGGTTCGCTAAGAACCCACCTTATTGAAGACAAGAAAAAGGGGAAACCTACATGATTGAAACCTTGCTGGTGGTTGCCGGCATTCTGTATCTGGCGCTGCAGCTTGAGGACAAACTTAAAATCCCTTCACCGCTTGGTCTGATTGGGCTCTCCTTCGCGGCTCATTATGGCTTTCAGCAATTGCCGGTGATGACTGGTGATGCCGAGCATTTTGCCAGGCTGGTGATATTTCTGTTGCCGATTCTGCTCATCTCCGACTCCCTGGAGATCAAGATTGCCGACCTGAAAGAGCATGGCCTGAGTCTGTTGTACCTCGCTGTGGTGGCGGTTGCCCTGTCGATGGTAATGGCCTTGTTTGTCGCTAACTGGATTTTTGCCGACTATGGTCTCTCTGTTGCTGCCATCATCGTGCTGTTTGCCATGGTGCTTGCCACAGATCCGGTTTCGGTTGTCAGCATTTTTTCCAAATTTGAGTTGCCGCACCGGCTGAAAATTCTTGCCGAGGGCGAAAGCCTTTTCAATGATGCCACGGCTCTGATTGTCTTTGTCTTTGTCGGGTTGTACGCTTTGGGCGGTAACGAGATCACTGCCGTCTATGTTGCAGAGGTAAGCACTGCTGTGGTCTTCGGCTCGCTGGCCGTGGGCGTGGTGGTCGGTTTTATCGGACTGGTTTTCATGAAGACCACGGAAAACCGCATCGCCGAGATGATGGTGCTGATTTTGACCGGTTACGGGGCCTTCGCTATGGCGGAGCATTTCTATGTTCTGCTCAACGTGCTGGGAGCCCATTCGCATTTGCATCTATCCGGAATTCTGGCCTGCATCTTTGCTACCATTACCGTGCATCATGTGATGACAAAGGCCATAGCAGAGGAAAGCAACCAGATTAAACGGGATGAGGAGGAATTGCAGCTTGAGGTCCGACGGCGTAGTATCTCTTACGCCGTGATCGATGGAATGCTGAGTCGCATCAAGGCCACCTTCGAAGAGCGGGATCGTCATCTGCGCACCAAGGAGGATGTGCAGTTGCTGGCACTGGTGGCCAACACTATTCTGTTTGTGGCGATGGCTGAAATGATCGATCTGACTCTTTTGTGGAAATACCAAAACGAAATTCTGGTAATGTTTCTGGGGACCACGCTGATACGTGCTATTATGATGGGACTGTTTGCCTGGATTACCAATAAGACCGACAAAATGGTAAATGTCGGTTTCCGCTGGTGGGGAGTGCTCACCTTTTCCGGCATCAAGGGCGGACTTTCCATTGTCATGCTGAGTATGATTCCCTCTTCATTCGAACACCTCGAGATGTTCAAGACGGTTGTGATCGGTGTCGTCATGCTTTCTACGTTCATCTATTCCGGTTTTTTGCTGGCTATCATCGGTATGAACAAAAAAGTGTTCCAGTTGGAAAAGGAAGAAGAAGCGGGGTAATCCCCTGTCATACTGAGGGTCGATAGCAAAACCGGGTCACCGTTCTCGACCCATGTTCGAGATGTTCGAACAGCTGCTTGCAAAACTCCCGATAACCAACAGCTCCCATGGTGACTACCAGATGGTCATGTAGTACCCAGCTCCCATCCGGGATGCTTTGAACTGCCTAAGAACAAAGAGGAATTTCGTGAATAATTACTTGCGGACCTATGCTTACGTTCGGAACCGATTACATAATCTCAAAAGAATTCAATCGGACATTGATCGTTCCCTGAAAACCATTGTGCCGCCCCCTGCATACGTCGAATCCCTCGAATCTTCTTTCCCTGCCGGTGATATTTTCGGCCCGGCGGATATCTTGATAAAAAACGCCCGCATTTTTTCCGCGGCGTCAATTTCAGGGCAAGCGGACACAATTGCGATAAAAAACAAGCGCCTTGCCTATATCGGTAACGACAGCGCCGGTCTGACCGATAGTAGGACGGTAACGATCGATGCTGGCGGATGCAGTGTTATTCCAGGACTTTGCGATGCCCACGTGCACCTGATGGTCGGGGCCGAACATCACCAGGGATGTTCAGTGGAGGATGTTGACGACCCCGATACGTTGCGAAGCAGAATCAGGATTTTTGTGCAACAACACCCGGATTTTCCCGTCTATTATGTTTACGGACTACATTATATGGATGATCCGTTGATTCCCCCGAAACAGGCTCGCCAGATGCTGGACGAGATTGTTTCGGACAAACCCCTGTTTGTGTATGCCCACGACCTGCATACCGGTTGGGCCAATACTCGGGCACTGGAAATTGCGGATTTGATGCACCGGATGCCACCCTGTCCGGAATTCATCCGGGAACTGGATTTGTGCGGCAACATCGAGTTGGACGAGAACGGTTACCCCAGCGGCGAACTGCGGGAACCGTTGGTATATTTCCTTGTTGAGGAGGCTCTGCGCAGACGCTTTCCGCTTACAGTGGAACAGAAAAAATCGTATCTCGAACAGGCTTGCTACACCCTGGCATCATTGGGGCTGACATCCGTGCATACCATGGGTCTTGGTTTGCCGGAAGAGGACATCGAATGCCTGATGTTGCTGGTGGAGCTGGAGGCCGAAGATCGCTTGCCTCTGCGGGTACATGTTTCCTATTCGATTGTGCCGGACGAAATGATGCTGGAAGATGTGCTGCAGGCTGCGGATGTCCGCAACCACCTGGAACAGGCTCGACAAGGTCATATCACACTGCCTGATTTGCACCGTCACCTGTTTGAGGTTATGAAAACGGTACTGCAAATGCGGCAAGGCGAAAAGCGCCTTCAGGCGACGGATCCGCTTACCTTGTGGCATCGTTTCAAGGATGATTTTAGCCAGGTTGTTAGTCGACTGCATGTTGCGGAACATGGTCGCCGGGGAGAGCAACTGTATGAGAAATTTGCGGGCAAGCGGGTGGACCCGGTGGGTAAGGTACAGGGCAAGGCGGTGAAGCTTTTTATGGATGGTGTGGTGGAAAAGGATACCGCCTTTCGGCTGGATCATCACCCGCTTCCGGGTATTCCGGCGTTTTCGCCGAGGGAATTGGATCAGGTGGTGCTGCTTGCAGACCGGTTGGGACTTCAGACGGCGGCGCATTGTATCGGCAATGGATCGGTGAATGCGATGTTGAATTCCATCGAGTTGGCGCGACAAAAGAATGCTGATATCGACCGTCAAAGAGGCCGGAAAGTCCGGCATCGGATCGAACATATTGAGATGTGCACTGCCTTCGATATCCCCCGTTTTCGCGAACTGGAGGTCATCGCATCCATGCAGGCGCTGCATGAGCGGGCACCGATGACACTATGGCATGAAAAGGTTCCGGAAATTGAATGGTCTACGGCATTTGCCTGGAAAAGTCTGATCGAGTCAGGAGCAACCCTGGTATTCGGCAGCGACTGGCCGATTGTCTCCTGTAACTGTTTCGAGGGTATCCAGCGAGCCACGGAAAGGAAACCCTGGAAAGCTGGCATGATCGACCAGCATCTCACCCTGGAACAGGCCCTGTCAGCATTTTCATCCCAGGCTGCCGAAGCGGAATATAACGAAAATATCAAAGGAAAAATTCAGGTGGGTATGCTTGCGGATCTGGTTATCCTTTTAGACAACCTGGATAAGTACCGGGGAGATTACAGCAAGGTTGCCGTTGCGTATACTGTCTGTGATGGCACGGTGGTGTACGCCGGTTCTTGAATATTCATCGGCAGCAATTGTTTGAGGTGATCCGGGTCTTCCAGGGGGGGGAACTTTGGAAATTTCCGGTTGCGACTTCAGTCTGCCTTTTAAAAACTGCTCTATGAAGAAAGGGGAGCTATGGCTTCACGACAAGACATCAGGCGTTTTCGGGCAAATCTGCTTGATGAGATGAATAGTGCTGCGCTATATCGCGACCTGGCCGCCAACGAGAAGAATGAGGAACTGGCGGAGGTCTACCAGCGGTTGGCCGATACGGAGCAGGATCATGCAGACACGTGGGCAAAGCGACTGGAGGCGGTCGGAGCCAAGATCCCTACTTTCCGTCCTTCCTGGCGGACCAGAACTCTGGCCATGCTTGCCAGGCAGTTTGGTGTCGATATGGTACTGCCGACCCTGGCCACCATCGAAAGGAACGCTACCAGCGGCTATGACAGCCAGCCGGACGCGGCTGACATGGTCGACGTGGAACGCTCCCACGCCCGGCTGCTGACGCGGCTTGATGCATCGGTGCGCGGTGGCAGGGGCGGGGCAGCCGTGGCCCAGATCGAGGGCCGTCACCGGACCGCCGGAGGAAATGCCCTGCGGGCGGCTGTGCTGGGAGCCAGCGACGGTCTCTTGTCCAACTTCAACCTGGTCATGGGTGTGGCCGGTGCCGCCCTGTCCGGCACGACAATTCTTCTCACCGGACTGGCCGGACTTCTGGCAGGAGCCATTTCCATGGCCATGGGCGAATGGATCTCGGTGCAGAGCTCCCGGGAGTTATACCTGGAGCAGATTGAAAGGGAAAAGGAAGAAATCGCCGCCGATCCGGAGGAGGAGCTGGAGGAACTCGTCCTGATTTATCGGGCGAGGGGGCTTTCTGAAGCAGAAGCCCGGGCACTGGCCACCCGTCTGATGAGTGATCCGGAAACTGCCCTGGAAACCCTGGCCCGCGACGAATTGGGCATTGACCCCGATGAACTGGGCGGCTCCGCCTGGGAGGCGGCCATTACCTCTTTCCTGCTTTTTGCCGCTGGGGCGGTTCTCCCCGTTATTCCCTACTTCTTCCTTTCCGGAGGCACCGCCCTTGCTGTCAGTGCCGGGCTCAGTACCGCCGGCCTGTTTTTCATCGGTGCTGCCATCACCTTGTTTACCGGTCGTCCGGTTCTCTATTCCGGTGCCCGCCAGGTCCTCTTCGGGCTGGTCGCCGCCGGCGTTACCTTCTCCGTCGGCAAGCTGATTGGTGTTGCTATAGTGGGCTGATGTTCGTTAGAAATTTTTTCTCGGGAGTTTGTCCCGGTAGTGAAGCCCTGATCCTGGATTGAACATGAAAATACGATTCCTTGAAGCACCGCCACTGAACGTCAGGAACGGTAATGTCGTCACCTGCGAACGCTGGCGAGCTTTTTTTGAGAGTCTCGGGCATCGGGTGGAGAGTTTTTCTGCTGAAGGTGACGGACGTTGCGACCTTCTGGTCGTTTTCAATGCTTATAAAAATCGTCAGGCGGTGCGTGATGCCCGGAAAAACGGTACCGCTGGACGTATTGCAATCTGTCTGACAGGAACGGACCTTTACCGGGACCTGCAAAACGATTCCGGTGCCCGGGACGTTCTGTACCTGGCCGACCAGTTGGTGGTTCTGCAGTCCAAGGGAATCTTTGCCCTGCCACCGGATCTGCATTGCAGGACAATGGTGATATTCCAGTCGGCTGTTGCGCCGAAGGTCGAGGTCACCAGGGAAGAGGCGATCTTTGATGTCTGTGGTATCGCCCACTTACGTGCTGTCAAGGATCCCTTGCTGGCTGCGAGTGCAGCCCGTCTGCTGCCCCCTGATTCCAGGATACGGATACTCCACGTCGGTAAGGCACTCTCTTCCGAGTATGCGCGGGCCGCAGCACAAGAGGTTGCGGAAAATCCACGTTTTCACTGGTTTGGCGAGCAGTCCGGGGAGCGTACCGCAGAAATACTTCTCGGCAGCCGGCTGTTGGTGATGTCTTCACTTTTCGAAGGCGGCGCAAATGTGGTTTCCGAGGCCGTTGTCTGCAGCATTCCCGTGATCGGAACCGATATTCCCTGCATGCAAGGTCTCCTTGGGGACGAATATCCGGGGCTCTTTCCGGTCGGGGATGCCCGCAGGCTTGCTCAGCTCCTTTACCGGGCAGAAACGGATCGCAGGTACTATGACGAGCTGGTTGCATGGTGTCGACGGGAGTTATACAAATTCGCTCCGGAGCGTGAGAGGGAAAGCCTGAAAATTCTTGTGGAAAGGGTGTTCTCCTGGAATCATTCCACTTGCCGGGAAGTATTGGCACGACTGCAGCAAAAATAGCGGCATAGGAGTGAAATCTGTCTTGGCATGGTGGCAGCAAGCCGGGTGATCGACGATTTTTATCGTTCGGATACTCGGCTTGCTGTTTTTTTGACCTACGCTTTTTGTCTGGGGAGACGTTTGGATTTGACAATGGACGATGTGTAACGTTATGATCCTCTGGCTATAGCGGTCCACCGGGTGATGCCACCTGTCTGTAACGGGACTTTGTGGTGTGTGTCTGATTTTGAGAAATTGTCTCGACATTAAGGAAGTGAACGCCACGATGTTGAGGGTTTGCCGATGCGGCTTGTTTTCTTCTGAGGGAAGCTTTTGCCAAGGAATTTCTCCATCTAAATCTGGAAACTGGATAAAATATGTCACAGCCTCAGGAAAATATCGGCGCTGCACGTCTTGCGAGCGGAGTAAGGCAGGTATTGCCGGGCAATCGCTTTCTGTACCTGAATGGTTTTTTCAGTGTGATAATTCTGCTGTTCATCCTGCTGCCGCTGTTGCGGATGGTTACACAGCCGAGCCTTGATGATCTTCTCGTGACCATCAGTGATCCGGAGGTTAGGGCCTCGCTCTGGTTGTCCATCTATACGGCCGGTTCGGCGGCAGCCATCGCATTCCTGTTTGGTACGCCACTAGCCTACCTGCTGGCACGCCATGATTTTTTCGGCAAAAAACTGGTGGAAAGCGTGATTGACCTGCCTATCGTGATTCCCCATCCTGTAGTGGGGATCGCCATCCTCAGCCTGGCGGGCCGCAACCATTGGCTGGGTAAGGTCATGGCCAGCTTTGGCCTGTCTATCTTGGGAAGCGTTACGGGTATCATTGCGGTTATGACTTTTGTCGGCCTGCCCTTTTACGTCAATGCGGCCAAGGCCGGTTTTGAAGGGGTTCCGGTGCGCTTGGAGCGGGTTGCCCGTAGCCTGGGAGCCAATCCTGCGGCGGTTTTTTTCCGGGTTACGGCACCGCTGACCTGGCGACACATGCTGTGCGGGATAATACTATGCGCTGCACGGGCGGTGAGTGAGTTCGGGGCCGTGGTAATTGTTGCCTACCATCCCATGATTGCTCCGGTGCTGATGTTCGAGCGTTTTACCGCCTACGGGCTCAAGTATTCGCAACCCGTTGCCGTCTGGCTGATTCTGGCCTGTCTGGGACTGTTCCTGCTATTGCGACTGGTGGCAAGGCCACTGCAGAGGTATTCATGATTGCATTGGAGAACCTGTCTGTGGTCTGGCCGGATTTCGAGTTGCGCGATGTGTCGTTACAGATTGCCCGGGGCGAGTTTTTTGCCCTGCTTGGTCCGACCGGATCGGGCAAGACGGTTATACTGGAATCCATTGCCGGTCTGGTGCGTCCCACGGCCGGCAGCATCCGTGTGGCCGGCCGGGATGTGACCCGGCTGGTTCCGGAACAGCGGCAGATCGGTATTGTCTATCAGGATTACTCACTGTTTCCCCATCTGACGGTACTGGAGAACATCCGTTTCGGGTTGCGGTATCTTCCTTTGGTGAAAAGACCTGCTCAATCATGGTTGGACGGGCTGATTGACCTGTTGGATCTGCACCGCATTCTGAATCGTCTCCCGCTGAATCTGAGCGGTGGAGAAAAACAGCGAACCAGCCTAGCGCGGGCCCTTGCGGTACAACCGGCACTATTGTTGCTGGACGAACCGCTTTCAGCCCTCGATCCCCGCTTCCGTGATGAAATCCGGTACTCTCTCAAGCAGTTGCATGAACAGCTTGACATTACCCTGTTGATGGTTACCCATAATTTCGATGAAGCCCTTTATCTTGCCGGACGGGTCGGGGTTCTGAGTAATGGCCGGTTGGAGCAGGTTGGTCCGACGGAAGAGGTCTTTCAGCGACCGGCGACGCGGTTTGTTGCCGACTTTGTCGGCATGAAAAATATTTTTCCTGTTCAGTGCCGTGAAAACTGCCTGGAATTTGCGGGGTTGCGCTGCCTGCTGCCGGGCCGGATGGGCAGCGAGCCGGGCCATGTGGCTCTTAGGCCGGAAGACATTGTGATGTGTCGTCAGGGAAAATTTCTGCCCCCGATGGTGGAGTTTTCCGGAATTGTCGAACGGATCGTGCCGTCAGGACTATGGTATGAATTCACCGTACGTTGCAGCGGAACTTGTTTTGCGGTTGTGCTAAGCCGGAAGGAGATGATTCAAAAAGGTTTCAGTGAAGGTGCTGCCGTATGTCTCGGGTTTGACCCGTCGGATCTACATTTAATCATGGAGGAAAGATGAAGAAATTTCTGCACGTCGTTCTGTTTGTGATACTAACTGCCCTGTTGCCGCAAGGTCCGGCCTTGGCCGAACCGTCCGGTAGCCTGATCATTTTCCATGAAGGAAGTCTGACGGTGCCCTTTGCCGCCATGGAAAAGGAATTCGAGGGCCGCTATCCCAAGGTCGACGTGCAGCGTGAATCGGGCGGCAGTACCCGTATGGCGCGGTTGATATCCGAAGTTGGCAAACCCGCTGATTTGATGGCATCGGCCGATTTTCAGGTGATTGACCATAGCCTTATTCCGGCAAAGGCGGTTTTCAATATCCGCTTTGCCAGTAACGAACTGGTGCTGGCCTATACCGATAGCAGCCGCTTCGCAAAAAAGATTAACGGCAGTAACTGGTACACAATCCTCGAACGCAAGGGGGTGCTGTGGGGGCATGCGGATCCCAATATCGATCCGGGAGGCTACCGCAGTCTGATGGTAATGCAATTGGCCGAACGGTATTACCGAAAACCGGGCCTCTATCAGCGGTTGCTGCGAAACCGCCCGCTTGCTTTAATGCGCGACAAGTCGGCCAATTTGACCGCATTGCTGCAAAACGGTGATATCGACTATATCTGGACGTATCGCTCGCTGGCACTGCAGCATAAGCTGCGCTTTCTTTCCCTTGATCAGCATATCAACCTCAGTGATCCGGCCAGCGATTCGTTTTATCGATTGGCCAGCGTCAAGGTGACCGGAGAAAAACCGGGCAGCTATATCAACCGGGAGGGTTGTTTTGTCGCGTACGGTATTACCCTGCTGAAGGATGCCCCTAATAAGGAAGCGGCTTTGGCCTTTCTCGACTATCTTCTCGACCCTCAGGGCGGGCAAAAGGTGCTGGCGCGTTTTGGACAGCCGCCTTTTAATCCGCCTTTTGTCAATAGTGCGGAGATGCAGCACAGGCTGCCTCTCCTGTTGCAGAAACGTGTTGTGGTGCGGAAGTAGTTTTTGTTCTGGGAGGGGGCACCTACCTGGTGCCCTTTTCGGGACGGAACACTTTTCGGCAAGAGGGTAATTGGCTTGAAAGAATAAAAAAATGTGTGGTCAAATTACACGATTAAGTATATAAATAGTAGTCAGTAGCACGAATTGTTGCTTATATTTGCCGTCTCCTCGCTTCATTTTTCTGCCAGATTTTTACAAAAAACCTGTTAACCCTTTAATATTTCGACAAAAATACGTATTATTGACTTTAAAGGCGAGTGCCTGTATCTTTTGGCATTCAGCTTGCTTGAAAACTGGTTCACCAGTATTTGTATTTTGTCCGCTGCTGCGGACAGCGTTGTCTTTTGGAACTGATCGTTTTACCCAAACAGCTGCTGGTTGCTACCTTGTAGCAATTCACGCAGCGCATAAACCGGAGGAAAAGCTCTATGTGTCGCATTGGCGCCATAAAAAGTCTCAACTATGTGCACCCGAGCAAGGCCTTGCAGCTGATGAATTCGCAGCAGAAGGGTCATGACAATTCGGGTTTCGCCATGGTTATGCAAGACCTGGGCGGGATTTTCGAGCAATACAAGCAATTTCCGACATTATCCCTTGCCTGTACCGACGAAGGATTGAAGATTAGTGAAGAAATTCTTGCAACCATAGGTTTCCGCCAGGTGTTCGAGTGGGTTCCGGAAACAAACATGCAGCCGGGGATGGATATTCAGGCCATGCCGAACTATGTGTTCAGGACCTTTGACTATCCTGAGTCGTTCAAGAACGCACCCCAGCGCGAGAAAGAAGACCTGCTGACGAACACCCGTCTGCAACTCCGCTTTGCCATGGAAAAGGACATGATCGGCTTCGCCTACTCCTTCTGGCCGGACGTAATTACCTTGAAGGAAATCGGCGACCCTCGGGACATCGGTACCTTTTTCGGACTCTGGGAGCCTGACGACTCCTTTACGGCCAAGACCATTACCGCCCAATGCCGTCAGAATACCAATTACGCCATCGTTCGTTACGCGGCCCATCCGTTCTTCCTGCAGGGCTATGTAACGCTGACCAACGGCGAGAACACCTTCTACCAGAAGAACAAGGACTTCCAGTCCAGCCTGAATCCTGCCTACGTCGGTTTCGAGTCGGATTCCCAGTGTTTCCTCTATACCATGCACCACATGCATCGCCAGCTGGGTTGGCCGCTTTCCTACTACAAGCACATCATTACTCCGCTTCCCTTCGAGGAAGTGGTCGAGCGTGAAGACAAGGAAGTACTGCTCGCCATCCGGCAGTCGCTGGCCAACCTGGAGATCAACGGCCCCAACACCATCATCGGCACCATGCCTGACTTCACCCTGTGGGTTGTCTGCGACGCCAAGAAGCTGCGTCCGATCGTGGTGGGCCACACCGGGGACACGGTGGTTTTCTCTTCCGAAGTATGCGGTATCAACGAGATCCTGCCGGACAGGAATTGGGAGACGGACATCTACCCCAATGAGCGGGAGATCGTCGTGGTTGATAATAATCTGGAGGTCCAGCGATGGAAACAGTAAAAATAAATGATCTGGCCTGCAACGACCTTCCCTGGAAGGTAATTTACGACACAGAACGCTGTACGCTGTGCGGATCCTGCGTTGCAGCCTGTACCTTTGATGCAATCAAGCCGAAAATCGAACGGCGGCGCAAAGCATTTTCCGATACCGAAACTCCTGAGCCGAAGATCAAGTTCAGTGCTACTCCGGTGATTGCGCAGAAGAATGTCCTGAAAAACTACTGCCGCGGTTGCGGCGTCTGCGAGCGGGTCTGTCCGAACAATGCGATCCGCGCGGAGCGTAACCCGGATTCCCGTTTTCACGTGGTCTATCAGGCGGCCACCGGATCCGGCCCCAAGCGTGGTGGTCGTAACAACCTGGAAGTCAGGGCCCGTACTCTCGATGATCTGCGCGTCGGCCGTATCTCCCAGGTGACCGACCCGAGTCTGGATGCCCA
>JAQUHM010000438.1 GCA_028683595.1 Geobacteraceae bacterium
TTTCACCTTCAACGGTGGTGATGGTATCAGCTTTAAACAGGGGGTTTCTGGCAAGCCTCGCAAGGCGCGCGGAGATTAGTGAAGCTCGGTCCTCTGGTGTGAGGGAGAGAATCTTTTCCTGCACCGTGAAAAGGGGTTTTCCGTCAAGCATGACTCGCCCGACAGGCATTTTTGGCGGTTCCGGGGCTGGCGGTGTCTGCTTTGTCGTTTTGGGGGCAGCAAAAGCAATGGTGCTGGCAGTGATAATGAGCAGCAACAGGGTGATTGTTCTCTGAATCATGGAGCCTCCATGGAAGTTTGGTTGTACTTGGAAGTACCAGTTGCGGTAGTGAAATTCCAGGCCGGAGCGGTTACTTTGGTAAATTCGCTCCGTAACCCTTTTCTTCCGGAAATCTGACATTCAGGACCGGTGCATCAACCAGATGGAAAGTGGCGGAGGCAAGGGAAACCTTGCCGTCGCTGGCCCCGAATGCATCGAGTATCTTAGTGAAAAGCACATCCTTCGTGGAACGGCGTTTTTTGAAGTCTATCACATAGCGTACCGTGAATTCGATCCAGTTGTCATTGGCGATCATGGTAACCATCGGTTCCACGGTCGCCTTTTCGATCATGAACTTTTTCACCATCTGCTCCCAGTCCTTCTGGGCATGGGGAATGTAGTTGCCGACCTGCTCCGTGGCGATGGCGAGGAGGATTTCTCTGGCCAGGTGATAATCGCTGCCGTATTTCACCGGAACGGTGATTTCGTCCCAGAGGAAATGGAAGTCTGCCGAGTAATTAAAGACCGGCTCCTTGAACACGAAGCTGTTGGCGATCCTGACGATGCGGCCGTTATAGAGATCGGCCTTTACCCACTGGCCGATTTCCATTACTGTTGTGCGCAAGATGCCAATGTCGATCACATCTCCTGTGATGCCGCCAACCTGAACCCGGTCCCCCACTGAATAAAAGCCCCCCACCGAGATGGCGGCCCAGCCGGCAATGCTGGCAATGACCTCCTGCAGGGCGAAGGCGATCCCGGCACCGGCGACACCGAAGGCCACGGTCAGGTTCCCGAGTTTGTCACTGAAAACTACCGTGATGAGGATGAATCCCACCAGTATTCCCACAAAGCCGATCAGTTTCCGGAAGCGGTAGCGGGTGTCTGTTCCTTCGATTCTTGGTAGCACAGCCCGACGCGAAAGCCGCACCAAAACGTTGATGATAATGATGCCGATAAGAACGCTGACGAACTTTCCAACCATGGGATCGAACAGCCAGGCACGGAGGTAATGTGGTAATTCGAACATGTAATGCTCCTTCAGAATCGCTCTTCAGGGAAAGTGGAAACGATAAGGGCAATTTATTACGAAGTATACATCAGGTGTGATGTCTGTCGCGATGAAAAGTTTAGGAGGAATTGGGTAGTGTGGATCAGGTTTTGCCCGTTGCCGTCGTCAAAAACAAAAAACAACGGTCCCGTAGGGGCGAACCTCGTGTTCGCCCGAATTGCCGTGTTGCTGAAAAACAGGGCGAACACGAGGTTCGCCCCTACGGTTGTCCAATAGAATGATCCCGTGCACATGGTTCAGCATGACGACAAATTGATCAAATGTTTTGCCCGCCATTGCTGACGGGCGCTACCATCGTTGACCTGAGTTTGCGCTGATGCTCTGGTGTTTCAATCCTCGCCCGCCATTGCTGACGGGCGCTACGTTCTACAACGACGCCGAGCGTCTGGGGATGATCAGGTTTCAATCCTCGCCCGCCATTGCTGACGGGCGCTACAAGTACGAGCCGTATGAATACTTCCGTCATCTGAAGAGTTTCAATCCTCGCCCGCCATTGCTGACGGGCGCTACGTGTATCCACCCATTCTGTTCTTAGCATTTATGTTGTGTTTCAATCCTCGCCCGCCATTGCTGACGGGCGCTACACTTGAATGTCTGCATACTGCCTAACTCCCTCCCTGTTTCAATCCTCGCCCGCCATTGCTGACGGGCGCTACCATGTCTATTGCAGTTTTTCGATGATCCTTCTGCAATGTTTCAATCCTCGCCCGCCATTGCTGACGGGCGCTACTGCCGCCATTTTTTTACGGCAGTTTCCAACAAGTTACACACCCATTTTTGCGAAACGGGCACAAAAGAGTCCACATAGGACCAAGAACTTTCCTCCTTTTTGAAAAAACTGTAAATAATCAGTGCCTTACACATCCGCGAATACCCCCGGTTTTTCATTGGTGCACCAGGTTCGCGAACTAGACAATCAACGGATCATCAAAAAAGATCGTCCGGCTCTGACCGTAGGTCTCTACGTGCTGTTCTCGAGGCTCAGTAAGCCGGTATAGCCGCAGATTATCTTCGTTTTTGTCAATTTCCTTCAGGAGTCTCCGACGCAGTTGTTCAAACTTCATTTCATTTACCTGGCATTCAAAGACCGACTTCTGGACCCGCTGGCCGAAATTTTTACATGCCTGGGCAACACGGCGAAGTCTTCTGCGGCCCTCTTTGGTTTCGGTGTTTACGTCATATGCGACAATGATCCACATGGTTTCTCCTAAGAATAGAGGACAGGTGTATATGCCTCCAGGTCCCCCCGTAAATGACGCGCCAAGAGCCGAGCCTGCACGTGAGGCAAGAGTCCGAACGGAACCCTTTCGGCTAGGATCGAATGCTGGATTTCGTCCTGTTTCCTCTTCTGATATGCAACGACAACCGTTTTTCTGCCGTCGTCATTCAGGTAGGTGGCGCCACCGGTTCTGACTTCGAAATCCTTTTCCGTGAGCTGCTTTCGGTTAATGAGGGTAAGGGCGAGCCGGTCGGCCAGTACCGCGCGAAATTCCTCCATCAGGTCGAGTCCCAGTGATGGGCGGCCGGGACGCAGTGCATGGAGAAATCCCATCTGTGAGTCAAGACCGACCCCTTCCAGCGCCGAGATGCAGTCATTGAGCAGCAGGGTGTAAAGAAAAGAGAGCAAGCTGTTCATCGGGTCGAGCGGCGGTCTCCGGTTGCGGCCGTTCATGGCGAATGTCTGGCGTTGATCATCCTTCACCATGCGGTCAAAAACCTTGAAATATGCGCTTGCCGACTCGCCTTCCAGGCCTCGCACGAG
>JAQUHM010000077.1 GCA_028683595.1 Geobacteraceae bacterium
CTGGGGCTGGTGTCGCTTATGGGCCAGTACCACCGACTTCAACACACTTCATGAACCGCCGTGTACGGAACCGTACGCACGGTGGTGTGGGAGGACGGCGGGGGTAACCCCGCCTCCTACCCGATTCCGGAGGTTTTCAGTTTGGGCTGATAATTCGTGCTGTCATAAGAGAATGCCTGTTTCGGGCAGTGGCACTGTTCTGTCTTTTTTTACCTTTGCCGTGAATGTTGAGGACGCTTGCATTGAAATTGAAGTTCCTTCCGCAGAGTTGAAGGCACTCGAACTGCCGTTAGCTGCAATCGAAGAGCAAATTTGCAACCATGTTGTACGGGTAGGGTAATTTGTCAACGATTGCATCAATTTCTTCACGGGAAAGGACTGCAGGAATATAGAGCGATTTTCTGGCCCGCGGCATGGTTGCTCATTATAAAAACGTTAAATTTAGATTGACAGCATATATACTTTTAGCTATTAACTATTATCTATAATTGCGGAGTATATCTGTCGCTGAAATACGCCATGCCAGGCATTCCTGCAGAAAAGAATCTGCACGGGTATGAACTGAAATGCAGTTTCGATGAGAAGGTGTGGGAGTTCTGTTGCCTCAACTACGGCCAGATCTTTACCACTCTAGTCCGGTTCGAAAAGGACGACTTTGTTACCCTTTTTCATCCTTGGACAGCCACTCCTCTTGAGGCAGATTGATCATTACTTAATAAATGAGTGCTCACAATGGACTGTTGAGGAGGAACGTGATATGCGAACATCTGTAAAAATGATTCTGGCGGTTTTGTTATGGATCAGTTTCTTTGGTTTAGTTTCCTGTACACAGCAGGAACCGGTTAGTGATCTTTCACTGGGTCAGGAGGGAAAAATCCGTTTTTACAGTAGTTGTCGGTCTTTTAAGGATCTTTTCAGCAATAAAGGCACGGCTGATTCTGTCGTCATTGAGGGCAAGCTCACAATGCCCGAAGTCATTGTGGGAAAAGTCCCGGCAGTGATTATCCTGCATACGGCCACAGGCCTCACCGGTCCCGGCGCCGAACATTATGCCGAGGTTGCCCGCACCCTTAACAAGATGGGTATAGCCGCATTTGTTGTGGACAGCCACAAAACCAGAAATATCAAGTCGCTCAAAGACGGACTTACCCAAATCACCTGGGCAGAAAGAGTTGCCGACGCTTATGCAGCCTTGAACCTTCTTAGCACCCACCCGAAAATTGACAGCCAAAAAGTTGCCGTCATGGGATTTGCCGGGGGCGGAACGGTTTCGCTCTTTTCGGCTTCAAAACAAATCCGCAATTCCCTGGCTTTGAAAGATCTAAAGTTTTCGGCTCACATAGCCTTATATCCTGACAGTTTCTGTCAATTAAAACGCCCGGATCTTACCGGTGCCCCTATCCTTCTGCTCTTGGGTGAGAAAGACAACCTGGCCCCAGTCGCCAAATCCCTAAGTTATGCAAAACGGTTGAAGTCATCCGCTGTCCCATTAAAGGTGGTCGTCTTTGACGAGGCCTATCATGCCTTTGATTTTGCCATTGTTGCAGGAAGCAAGATGCCTTATTTTATGGATATGACATCCTGCCAGGATCGCACCTTTCTTCTCAATGAGGACGGCACTTGGTATTCGGCCTACTACGATCGCACAGCGGATCGTCTTGCCGATTTCGGCGATTTTACCGCGGATTGCCGATCAGTAGATAAACAAGGCACCATTGGCGGGCCAGTCAAGGCCAGAATGGATGCCATCAAGGCATACCAGAGTTTTTTGAGAGAGGTTTTCAAACTTTCCTGAAATTATTAAAGGAGTTACCATGACCACTTGTACAGGCAATCCTTCCCGGCAGCGGTTGTTCTTTCTAGATAACCTTCGTTATTCTGTTGTGTTTTGCGTGGTCGTTTTGCATGCTGCCCTCGCGTACAGCAAGCTTTTGCCCTGGTGGTACGTGTTGGATGTAGACCCCGGCATGGCGACTGTCTTTGACGTTATCGTGCTGATTACAGACGTCTTTATCATGCCCATCATGTTTTTCATCGCAGGATTCTTTGCCTTAAAGTCCATCCGGAAAAAGGGGCCCTGGCTGTTCATCAGAAGCAAGTTGACGAGAATTGGAATTCCTTTGCTGGTGGGCGCCACTACCATTGTACCTATTATTGGTTACATATATGAATCCTTCAGGTCTACAGAAACCGCATCTTACGGGTATGTAGCCTACTGGATCAAGTATCTTGAGGGTTTTGGTGAATTTTACGTAGGCTATATTGCCTCCCCCGCACAATTTTCGCACAGTTATTTCTGGTTCCTTTCTCTTCTTTTCTGGTTCTTTGTCGTTTTTGCAATTCTTTATTCAATTAAAGCCAAATGGTTTGGGAACAAGTCTGTTGTTCCAGAACAGAGGGATTCGAATGACCCGTATGCCCTGCCTGTGTTGCTGGGCCTGGGCGTCATTACTGGCATCAGTCTGGTCATCATGATGCCCTCTTTTGTTGTGGATGGACAAGAGCCCTGGGTAATTATCGCCAACCTGGTGCAATTCCAGCCCACCAGGTTGTTTTTGTATGTTTTCTATTTCCCCGCGGGAATTTATGCCGCCTGGAAAGGCTGGTTCGCAAACGGAAACGCTGTCGGCCGCTTGAGGATATGGTTGCCTGTGTGCCTGGGAATGATTCTTGTTTTTCTGGGCTCTTTTCAGAAACTGAGTGGGGGAGGCACGCCTTCTTTGTCTGTCCTGATTGTGTATTGTTTTGCACGGGCTTTTCTCTGTCTCTCCTTTCTCATGGTATTTATATCTTTTGCTTATCGCTACTGGAACTACGATTCTAAAGTCAACCGGACCTTTGCAGCAAATTCCTATGGTATCTATCTCGTCCACATGCCAATTATTCTGGGCTTGAACCTGGCCTTGGTGTCATGGCTCGGTGGCCCCGTAGTTATCAAGTTTTGTATCGTCACGGTTGCTTCAATTTTACTGAGCTGGTGTCTCAGTTGCTTTGTCCTCAAGCCGGTCACGGGCTTATGAGCCTTTATCCGTTATCGCGTCAAGCGAAGCTTGGCGCATCTTGCAGGTGAAAGTCCTTATCGGGAAAGGGTGAGCCACCCACCCGTATCGAGTCTTGCGCCTGTGGCGGAGTCGTGGAGATTGCGACGAACAAGACAGGTGAAGCGTAGAGAATTAATCCTGTAGGTCGTAAGGGGAACCAGTGTCTCCTGAAGTGCTGGTAAAGCTTTGAAATAGGGGTTGTTGCGGATGCCTAGAGTGCCATTCGGAAGTGTCCATAATTACCCCTTTCCCTAAATTTTCTGCCAAACAAGGCGTTGAAAGGAAAAACGTGTATAAAATAAAATATCAAGAAGCAGATTCCATAGAAATCAACAATGAAGTCGCCAAGGGAATTACCGCGAGGGTTGCAATAGGAAAAGACAACGGGGCCGGCAACTTTTGCATGCGTGTTTTCGAGATGGCGCCAGGTGGCCATACTCCCAAACATACCCATGCCTGGGAACACGAAATATTCGTGCATAGCGGTACCGGCGAGATATTTGGAAATCAGGAATGGAACAGTTTCAAAACCGGCGATGTTGTTCTTGTGCCCGGCAATGAAGAACATCAGATAAGAAACACCGGAAACGAGACGTTGACATTTATATGTCTGGTCCCCTCCAGTGCCCCTGAACTGTAATATCCGGCACTGCCGTTACTGTATTTTATAGTCTTTCAGCTTCAAACTCCTAAAAGATTTACGTGGGGGCGAGGCTGCTGATGGGAACGAAAGCGGATGAATTTTCTAACAGCAGAGGTTTGTATGCTATTTTTACCAAATCGTGACAGAGGACTGACCTCTAGAGATCATAGACGCCGAACGACTTAAGAAGCCGTGCGGGCTGGTTACAAGAAAAGTGGCCAAGAAAAGGTGACAGTTTTTTGTGCGTCCGGGCAAGGTCGTGTAGTCAAGCGGGAGTGAATCCCGCCCTTGAAGGCAGGCCATCCACCGGGTAGCGAGTCCTTGGCGGCTGCATGGTAACATGTTGCTTTAAGCCCTGTATTGCCATTCCCCGCCTATTCGATGTGCCACCTATGATGGACAAGCCGGAAGGTCGCGGGTGGTAGAAACCCACCACCCTACCACCCCACAGACAACCATGGTGCCAATCATCGACACAGCGGTACCATTTTGGAATACTCCGACTAGCGCCCCTGCAGTTGCGCCGAGGGTATACTGGATGGTCCCCAAGAGTGCCGACGCGCTCCCTGCCTCCTTTTCAAAGGGGGTCATCGCGAGTGCAATCACGTTTGGGTAGAGCAGCCCGGTCATGCAGATACTAACGAAAATGAGAACGATCTCCGCTGGAAAGCCCCCAAATCCGGTGATACCGGCGAAGCCGAGCAACAGGGCTGCCGCGGCATTTATGCTAAAAGCCATATTCAGGATTTGCTGAGCAGTGAATCGACGCAACAACCGGCGGTTAACCTGAGAGGCACCGATTAGCCCGCAGGCGTTGGCGCCAAAAAAAAGGCCGAAATGCTGTGGGGATATACCGTGCAACTCAATAAAGACGATTGGTGCGCCGGTGATATAGGCGAAGTTGACTCCTGAGACGCATCCCAAGGCAATGGAGTAGCGGATGAAACGGCGATTGCGCAGCAATTGCCGGTAAGTCGCAGCCATCTTGGCAAAGCTGTGCTGAATGCGCCGTTCTGCTGGCAGCGATTCAGGAAGGTACAGTGCTGCCGCTATAAAAGAAACCAGCCCAAAGACTCCCAGAAAGACAAAAATACCGCGCCAACTGCTGATCAGCAGGAGTTGCCCACCTGCGATAGGTGCGAGAATCGGCGCGGCGCCCATTATCAGCATGAGCAGTGAAAACATCTTCGCCGCTTCGGCTGTGTCGTAGAGGTCTCGTACTACGGCGCGTGTAATTACCATGCCGGCACCACCCCCAAGCGCCATTACCACGCGCCATAATAGCAGTCCCGACCCCGTGTGGACTAAGGCGCACCCGGCTGCAGACAGGATGTACAGTGCTAAGCCTAAGAGGAGGGGCGTGCGTCTTCCCCAGCGGTCGGCCAGCGGGCCGTAAAAAAGCTGCCCCCCGGCTGAACCGAACAGGAAAGTTGAGATGGAAAGTTGCACTGTCCCAAGCGGTACGCCGAGGTCCTTTGCTATCTGGGGGAAGGCGGGCAGGTACATATCAATTGACATGGAGCTGAAGGCAGTTAGTGCCCCGAGGATCAGCACTAGCCGTGCAAGTTGCTGCCGGGTCATAGCAACGGGCAGGATAGACGGGGCCGTGGTAGTCATTTCCATATATAATTGTTCTCCTGGTTGAAGACAGTTGCTAAATGCAACTATTGTGACCAAAAAAATTATTTATGAAGGTTGCTGCAGGTACGATAAAGGACCTTCCTGCATGCCTCCAGTTCAGCCTCGCAGATGCCCTGCTGGGCCTCCTCATGGATCCCATGGACCAGATCAGTGGCTTGGTCCATCAGTTCATTTCCCTTGTCCGAGAGGAAAACCATACGTTCCCTGGCATCAATCAGGCTTGGCAAGCGAACGATGAGACCACGGGATTCCAATCCTGCCGCAAGTCGTGTTATGGTGGTTTTGTCTTTCGCGGTTTTTTCGGTCAGAACCCCTTGGGGCAGGCCGTTTTGGTCCCAGAGATGGATAAGGAGCGAGTATTGTTCGGCGGTGATTGGGATGCGGTGCTGCAAAAACTCAGCATTGATGCGCCGCATCAGTACCCGGGAATAGCGAGCCGCCAGGTGTCCGAGCGATTTGTCGAGAGTATAGCTGTTGTGGGAACGTTTCATTTAGTTGTAGAATACAACTAAATAAGTTCGGCAGTCAACGGCAATAATCAAAAATACAGGGAAAACCAGGAGAAAACAGGTGGCCTCTCTTGAAAAGGAAAAAGCTGAGCGGATCTTCTGTCAAACCTTGAACTGCCTGAGCTTTTCGATAAGATATGGCTGGAGCTGTTCGTTATCAGTGAGTTGAAGTCTTTATTGAGAACAATTAAATAGTTTTATTGAAGTTGTTCTGGTAAAAATATGGCAATCGTTTACTGACTTATTTGGCCGTTGTTACCTATATGTTGTTTTTTGGGTTAACTTGTGGGTTGTGGGGCGAGAAATGAAGAAGTTTGGTTATTGAAAGCCGTTTTGTCGGGATATTCGGCAGGCGGTTTTTTTTATAAAACCACAAACTGAGGATCTGTTTTATTTAGCCTTAAGGATCGAATAATAAAAACGCAGCTGTTATAAGCGTACTGCTCGCTCTTTTTAGCTGTATCTCCTTGAATGCTGCCGAACAGCGTGTCGTCACGCTCGGAGCGTTCAATTGTTACCCGGTGATTTTCAAGGTCCAAAGTACGTGAAGTGCTGGATAACGATATGCTGGTGTGACGAACAGGTACTATCAGAAGTACACTGTTTGTTGCCGAAACAACATATCTTGTTTCGAGTTCTGGGAGCACACGAGTTCCGGAAGACCCTGCGTATCCATATCTGATTTAATGAACTGTCTCCTTCAGGAGGCCAGCTAAGGACAGAGAGAAGATATAATGAGACAGCCATCTGATGAAACAGTCCCCGTAGTTCTGGTCATCCCCCCGTTCCATTCCTGTGAAATACCGTCGATTGGCGCCTCTATCCTCCAGTCTGAGTTGGCGCAACAGGGGATATCGTGCAGGATTGTGTACGCAAACATTATTCTCGCAGGTATGATCGGATTGAATAAATATGATGAGATTTGCCAACTTGCGACGGGCAATGGTCTTGCCGGGGAGTGTATCTTTTCGAAAAAAGCTTTCGATCTTGAAGAATCGGTTTTTCCGAACTTCAGCTGTTCAGAGGATAGCGCGGCTTTGTTGTTCGAAAAGATTGGACTCTCCGCAAAACGGAGTCCTTCACCGGAAGAATGGGGACGGTTGGAAGCGGAGTGCTCGCTGTTCATCGATAAAGTGACTCAAGAAATATCGGTACTGAAGCCACAAATTATCGGTTTTTCCAGCACGTCACAGCAGATCAATTCTTCCATAGCCTTGGCCAAGTCGATAAAAAACAGGTTGCCGGGAGCGGTAATCGTGGTAGGCGGCAACAATTGCGACGGAATGATGGGAGAGGAGATTGCTAAACAGGGATTCTTCGAATATGTCTTTCAAGGCGAGGCGGATTTTGCCTTTGCCGACTTCTGCCGTGCGTATCTTCTCCATCGTGTCTTGCCGATAGAAAAACTGATAAAATGCGACCCACCGGATGATATAGACACGATTCCCACACCTGATTACACGGATTACTTTGTACAATCGCGACCGTTGGCCCTACAACAAACAGTTGTCCTTTTTGAAAGCTCACGAGGCTGTTGGTGGGGGCAGAAACACCAGTGCAGTTTTTGCGGACTTGACGGGATGGCGAAGAAATATCGTTTCAAGAGTGCTGAAAAAGTTCTTAGTGAGCTGGAATTATTAGAAAAAAAGTGTCCCGAGGCAACTACATTCTTTGCGACTGATCTGAATTGTCCTTACAGCTATTTTACCGATCTGTTTCCCAAAATTGCTGCCAGTGTTTTTTGCCGGGAGATCAGCTATTGGGTTAAGTCGAACATTACTTTTGCTCAGCTTCTTGTGATGAAGCGCGCAGGTGTCACATTGCTCGGTCCGGGAATCGAGTCGTTGTCGACGCGCTTGCTGGGACTATTGAATAAAGGGAGCAATGCCAGCGACAATATCCGCATGTTGCGTGACTGCAGAGACCTGGATATTAAAATCATGTGGAATATTCTTGTCGGCATCCCGGGTGACAGGTCAGAAGATTATGCGGATTTGTCCCGACTGATTCCGTTGATTCAGCACCTTGTGCCACCGGCAATGATTCCCGTGAGTATTCAGCGTTTCAGTCCCTACTTCGAGAGGAGGGACGCGCATGACGTAACTGAGGTGCGGCCTTTCAGTGGTTATGAACGGGCTTTTCCGGACACTTTTGATCGAACGCGCATTGCATTCTTTTTTACTGCCAGGTTTCCATCGGAAAGTAGGGAAAGGCCCGAAATTCTTGATTCGGTGATTTGTCAGATACGAAGATGGCATGAGCGCTGGCAGAATCTGCCACGTCCTTCTCTCAAAATCAAACACCATGAGGACAATACTTGGCTGGTTGAAGATTCACGGGATTATGCCTGTAAGGCGCAAACGGTTATCGACGCTCCGGCATACGCTCTGCTTGAACGATATCTGACCCCCAGACAGCGCATGCCTTTGGAAGAGGATGAACTGCTTGACCGTATGAAAGACCTCGGATACCTGATCGAGATCGACGGCAAACTCCTTTCCGTCGTCTGTGGTTTACGTGAGAGAAGTGTGGATATGTCTGTCCCGGGTTAGAAAAGGAGCTGGAAACAGGAGGGGCTGCCCCCATACCACCGTTGTTTGTCTGACCATACTCCGCATATTCCAATCTTCGCTCCAGAACATCTTCCATGTACGGATGCAGAAATTCCGTCTGTCATTCGCAGCCAATGACTTCAGCCTCGCCCAATACTTTTTCATTGTACATCAAATTTTTCTCAGTTTTTTCGGTTCTTTTATTATGCGTGCAGCCACCCTTATTAGAAGCTGGCAATACTAATCTTTTTCACACAGTATCATTTCATTTTCACTTTGCAAGACGTAACCTGTTGACATTGAGAAACTTTTGGTGTATGAGCATATAATCATATGGTGAAAGGTTGGTTATGGACGAAATTGCTATTGCTAGGGCAGAAATTTTAAAGGCGGTTGCTCAACCAACCCGGCTGAAGATTATCGAGCTTCTGCGAGACGGGGAGAAATGTGTCTGCGAGATATTTCCGGCCATTGCCGAGGAGCAATCCAATACCTCGCGGCACCTGAACCTCATGCAGGGAAGCGGGATTCTACAGCGCCGCAAAGACGGCATAAAGATTATGTATCGATTGAAGTATCCGGAAGTGCTTGAAATAGTAGAGATTGTCTCGACTATCCTCAAAAAAGAAGCTTGCGGCAGGAGTGACCTGCTTGGGGTGAATTAAATTGTATCTGTCTTTATGATTCCGGGTATGTGTGAGAGATAACAGTGCTGAAGATTTTTGCTGACTATGTGACATTTTGCCTGTTTGGTCTCAGGCCCGGAACGCATCTGGGGGAGGCCCTTAACTTTTTTCTCTATGACACGATAAAGATCTTTTTGCTGCTGACGGTCATTATCTTTTTCGTGGCCATAATCCGTTCCCAGTTTCCGCCTGAAAAGACCAAGCGTATCCTTTCCCATAAGCGTGAATATATCGGCAATGTCCTGGCGGCCCTCCTGGGGATTGTCACCCCATTCTGCTCCTGCTCCGCCGTTCCGCTCTTCATCGGCTTTGTCGAATCTGGTGTCCCGCTGGGAGTAACTTTTTCCTTTCTTATTTCCTCTCCCATGGTGAACGAAGTGGCGCTGATTCTTCTCTACGGTCTGTTCGGCTGGAAGATAGCAGCCATCTACATCGGCAGTGGGCTGATTGTTGCCATCATCGCAGGAATGATTATCGGGCGATTAAAAATGGAAAAGTACGTCCAGGACTATGTCTGGCAGATGCAGGTGGGGAAGGCTGAGATTTCGAAGTTGAGTTTCAAGGAAAAACTCGCATACGCAAACGAATATACCACAGGCCTCTTGAAAAAGATCTGGCCCTATGTGCTTGTGGGGATCGGAATTGGCGCCTTCATACACGGTTATGCGCCGGAAAACTTCCTCGCGCAGTATGCCGGCAAGGATAATCCCTTTGCGGTACCGTTAGCCGTTTTGATAGGCGTTCCCCTTTACAGCAATGCCGCAGGCGTGATTCCAATCGTACATGTCCTGATGGAAAAGGGGATGGCGGTCGGTACGGTGCTCGCCTTCATGATGGCAGTCACGGCACTCTCGTTTCCCGAAGCGGTTATTCTCAGTAACGTATTGAAGAAGCCGCTGCTGGCGGTATTTTTTGGTACTGTTGCCATTGCCATTGTCATTGTAGGATATCTGTTCAATGCGATTTTGTAGCAACGAACATCATAAACAAAAAAACTGTAAAAAGGAGACTGAAGCATGAAAATCGAAATTCTGGGAACTGGATGCGCGAAATGCAAAAAACTGTATGAGAACACCTTGGAAGCGTTGAAACTGAGCGGCAAGCAAGCCGAGGTGACAAAGGTGGAGGACATCAAGGAGATCGTTGCGTATGGCGTTATGTCTACACCGGCAATAGTTGTGGATGGAGTGGTCAAGGTTTCCGGAAAAGTGGTTTCGTCTGAGGAAATAAAGGCGATGTTGTGATCGCACCGAGCTTTACTGTTCTTGTCCGTGAGGCGTCCGTGCCTCGCGGATTCAGTTCACAATGAACGTAACGAAAGGTCCTGGATGAAGAAGATAATATTGATGGTATTGTTTGCCGCTGTTTTCGCAACCTCCGCTTGTGCGGAATCCAATGGGTCCGAACTGCTCATCAGGCAGGCACTTGCCTCCGGCAGACCGACCATGGTTGACTTCGGCGCTTCATACTGCATCCCCTGCAAGAAGATGAAGCCGATCCTTGATTCGTTGAAAAAAGAATACAGCGGCCGGGCAAGCGTCATTTTCGTTGACTTAAAGGAGGAGCGGGGCATGCCTGAAAAGTACCGCATTCAGATGATGCCAACCCAGGTCTTTTTCGACGCGAAAGGGAAAGAGGTCAAGCGGCATCTGGGGTTCATGGATAAGCCGGAAATCCTTGCGGTATTCAAAGAGTTGGGCGTGAAATGAGTTTCCTCAACAACATCGAGCTGATTGTGGCAGCCTATCCGCTGATCGCCTTCGGCGCAGTGTTTCTGGCCGGTATTGTCTCCTCTGCTTCTCCCTGTGTACTGGCCACTATCCCCTTGGTGGTCGGTTACGTTGGTGGGTATGCAGACGGAGATCGGAAGAAAGCCTTCTTCTACTCTATTGCCTTCATCCTCGGTCTTTCTCTCACCTTTACCGCCTTCGGCGCTGCCGCCGGGTTGCTCGGCACCATGTTTGGTATGATGGGTGGCTGGTGGTACGTGGTGCTTGGGACAGTTGCCATAGTCATGGGGTTGCAGATGGTCGGGCTGTACCAGATACGACTGCCCATTTATGTGGAGATGAAGCCCAAACGTCGAGGCATCGTCGGGGCGTTTCTCCTTGGTCTCTTTTTCGGCATTGTCTCTTCACCTTGCGCTACGCCGGTGCTGGTGGTCATTCTGACCCTTGTGGCCAGTAAGGGCGAAGTGCTATACGGCACGGCGCTTCTCTTTGTTTACGCCATCGGCCACTGTATGCTTATGCTGCTGGCCGGAACCTTTACCGGTTTCGTCGAGGCTTTTGTCAAGGCCAAGGGAGTGCGAAACTTTTCCGACTGGTCGAAACGCATTGGCGGTGCACTCATTTCGTTGGTAGGCATCTACCTTTTATATCAGGCATTTTAGTACTACCGCTTGAGGAGAGGCCTTTTAAGATGCTGTCGCAAATGCTCAAACATGTCTCCTCCCTCTTTGCAGGGAATGGTTGTGGTTGGAGGTAATGAAATTGCAATGTTCCGGCTTCACCCATATCCCCGAACACCAGTAACCCTTGACCCCTGTCTATACACCCGTCAAGGGAGGGGGATGACTATTTCGAGTACATCATTTTGCACGTTGAAAGGATAGCAGCATGAACTGGAAGGATGAATGGAAACCTCTCGCCTTTATTATGGCCGTTTTTCTCGGCTGTTACTATCTGCCCGTGGGCACGGAGCGCTTTAATAACTCTATCCAGGAAGCCTTTTACCTGGTTAAGTGGTATGCGCAGGAACATGTGATTCTTTGCCTTGTTCCGGCCTTTTTTATCGCCGGTGCAATCGGCGTCTTTGTCAGCCAGGCATCGGTTATGAAGTATCTGGGGCCGAGGGCCAACAAAGTCCTTGCCTATGGAGTAGCATCGGTTTCGGGTACTATCCTGGCTGTCTGTTCCTGCACAGTGCTCCCGCTGTTCGCCAGCATCTATTTCCGCGGTGCAGGGCTCGGCCCGGCATCTGCCTTTCTCTATTCTGGACCGGCAATCAATATCCTTGCCATTGTACTTACCGCCCGGGTGCTTGGGCCGGAGCTGGGTATTGCCCGTGCTGTAGGTGCAGTTTCTTTTAGCGTAATTATCGGTGTGTTGATGCACCTGTTCTTTATCAAAGAGGAGCGGGAAAAGGCCGAGGCGCAGGTCATCTTGCCTGATGATGGTGTCAAGCGTCCGCTTTGGCAGAATGCTCTCTACTTTTCTTCCATGGTCGGTATTCTGGTCTTCGCCAACTGGGGAAAGCCTGCCGGTGACACCGGTGTCTGGGCAGTGCTCTATGAATCCAAGTGGATTCTTACCTCCCTCTTTGCTCTTGCCTTGGCAATCTTTTTGGTTATCTGGTTCGGAGTGAAAACCTGGAAGGTCGTTTCCTCTGCAGTTCTGGTAACTGCCTTGGCACTTCTGTTCCCGGGGCATCCGCTCGTTCCTTTCATTGCCGGGATCATAGCCCTTTCGGTCATTACCACTTCTGAAACGGAAGAGACTGTCGAGTGGTTTTCCTCCTCCTGGGATTTTGCCAAGAAGATTCTTCCCCTGCTGCTGTTCGGGGTTTTGATTGCCGGGGCGCTTCTTGGCCGGGTAGGTCATGAAGGGATCATCCCCTCTGAATGGGTAGCCGGTGCAGTGGGAGGTAATTCGCTCTGGGCCAATTTCTTCGCTTCTTTCGCCGGGGCCTTCATGTATTTTGCAACCCTGACTGAAGTTCCGATCCTCCAAGGCCTGATCGGTTCCGGTATGGGCAAGGGGCCGGCCCTGGCGCTGCTGTTGGCCGGTCCGGCGCTATCGCTCCCCAATATGCTCGTAATTCGCAGTATTATGGGGACCAAGAAGA
>JAQUHM010000439.1 GCA_028683595.1 Geobacteraceae bacterium
ATTCCATTGCCCGGTGGAAGGACATGGGCGGTCGAGGAATTGTCTATACATCCGACAGGATTTTCCTACGATGAAGCAGCATGAATCCTAGCGTGCCCATCTTGTGCTACCGCAATATTTCACCGGTATCCGGTGGCGTCCGCAACCTTTCTGACACTTCCCCAATTCCGTGAGCTGGCCCTGCCCTGGATTCGGCGGGATTTCAAGGCGATCGGCACGGAGGGGATGGTATATTTCAACGGCGGCGGGGTCATCAATTCACAGATCGAGCTGATCATGGAGCAGACCGGGGTCGGTGCCTTCTACATCAATCCGCTTGACGATATAGCCGAGGCCAAAAGAATCGTCGGCGGAAAGGCACTCGTTGCCGGGGTCATCAACGACATTAAACTCATTAACTGGGGTACCAAAGCCATCGAGAAAGATGTTGCCCGGATCATGGCAGCCGGCGCGCCGGGAGGAGGATTCCTCTTCGGCACCCTGGTCATGCCTCTCTGTATTCCCGAAGAAAAGATAAAAACAATGCTGGAGGCAGCCTTTCGATATGGACAATACCCGAACAACGCTACCCTCTCGGCTGACTGAGCGGAATACCCTGGTAAGCTGCAGTATCCTCAGGAAAGAGATTTCTTTCCTGGTGGAAAAGAACGGCTGGCCGGTGGACCCGGTATTTCTCCCGTCCTCCCTGCACACCTCTTTCGAAAAGCTGCAGCACTGTCTCGAATCAGCCATCGACCGCTATCCGCACGGGAGCTTGTGCGTGATGTACGGTACCTGCCACCCGCTTATGGATGCCATCCTCGCGAAGCGGGGGGCGTTGCGCACACCAGGCCAGAACTGTGTCAGTATCCTCCTTGGGGAGACGCTTTTTACCGAAGAGTTGACGAAAGGAGCTTTTTTTCTCCTCGAGGAGTGGTCTCACACCTGGGACGAGGTCACTGTCCCGATTTTTGGCAGAAATCCTGACCTGATCAGGCGTATCTTCCGGGAAGAACACTCCTCCCTCCTGGCGGTTCGCACCCCCTGCTCGGCTTGCTTTGAGGAAGAAGCGGCCTACGTGAGCGAGTGCACCTCCCTGCCGCTGAAATGGCTCGATGTCTCCCTGGACACCCTTGAAAATGTTCTCCGGGAAATCTTTGAGCGCAGGTGGAGTCTCTAAATGATGGAGCTGGTTACCATAGACTCGGGTGAACTTGAAAGGCTGAGGGAAAGACTTCGCGACCTCTCCCGGCAGAAGTCGAGGGTTGAGCTCATCAACGTTATGTACGACAGAATCAGTCGATCGTCCGGTCTTGACGCGGTGATCGATACAATTCTCAACGTGCTGCTGGAGTCGGTTGGCGGACTGAATCTGGTGTTCTATCATTTCCGCGACGGCCGCTGGTATTCCTCTGATATCTACAAACGTACAGCGGAGAGTGAGGAGCTTGCCGATCCCCTGATACGGGAGGTGGTCGAAAAAGGCTGTTACATCGGCATTGATTCTTCTTCCGATCCTGGGGAGAGAGATCTGTTGCCAGAGAACTGCGAATACCTCTGGCTCTTTCCCCTGATGGTTAACGAGCGGGTGATTGCTGTGGTGAGGATGGAAGGTATGCTCCTGAACACCCTGAACATCCGGGGTGACCTGGAATCCTTTTTCCGCTATGCGGCGCTGATCCTGAACAACGAGATAACCAGTTACAGCAGGCTGTCCCGGGCTCAGAGCCAGGCCCGCGAGTCGGAGCGGAGATTTCGCGAGACGCTGGAAAACATGACCCTGATGGCGATCCTCCTGGATCGTGACGGTACCATCCGCTTCTGTAATGACTGTTTTCTGGCCGCTACCGGTTGGCGGCGTGAAGAGATGCTCAACGGCAACTGGTTCGAGACCTTCTTCCCTCTTGACGATAGCCGAAAGAAGTCCTATCTTGCTTCCCTGGTTGACGGGAATCTGGAGTCCCATCAGGAACATGATATCAGGACAAAGGCTGGTGAGAGCCGCCTGGTATCCTGGAACAATACCTTCCTGCGTGATTCTTCCGGAAAGGTGGAGGGTGTTGCGCTCATCGGTGAGGACATTACCGAACGCAGGCACCTGGAAAACCATTTGCGACAGGCGCAGAAGATGGAATCCGTCGGTACCCTGGCCGGGGGTATTGCCCACGATTTCAATAATATACTTACGGCTATCATCGGTTACGGTCAATTGCTGGAAAGAAAGGTCCAAGGCGACCCGGCGCTTTTGCAGAATGTCCTGCAGATTCAATCGGCCGCCGAAAGGGCTGCCGGGCTGACTTCAAGACTCCTGTCGTTCAGCAGAAAGCAGGTCATCCAGAAGCGACCGGTGGATCTCAATTCGATCATCCAGCCTTTGGAGAAGCTGCTGAAGCAGATTCTCGGGGAAGATATCCTGCTGAGGACCTCTCTCTGGCCGTCCGATCTCATTGTTCTGGCTGACAGCAACCAGCTTGAACACGTTCTCATCAACCTGGCGAGCAATGCCCGGGATGCCATGCCGGAAGGCGGGTTGTTGACCATCGGGACAAAGCAACTGGATATGGCCGAGGATTATTGCCGTTTTCACGGTTTCGGCAGTCCCGGCAGTTATGCCGTAATCTCGGTTTCCGACTCGGGTTGCGGTATGCCGGAGCCACTTCGTCAAAGGATCTTCGAACCTTTTTTTACCACCAAGGAAACCGGCAAGGGCACCGGACTGGGGTTGTCCATGGCCTATGGTATCGTCCAGCAGCATAATGGCTATATCAACGTCTACAGCGAACCGGGCAACGGGAGCACTTTCCGTATCTATCTGCCTTTGGAGGGTGGGGCTGCGGCCGAGTCTCCTTTGAAACTCGCAAGTATTTCATCGGGAGGGACCGAAACCGTTCTCCTGGCCGAGGATGATGATTCAGTCCGGGACTTGATGAAAACCGTCCTTGGCGAAGCGGGCTATCGGGTGCTGGAAGCGGCGAACGGTCTTAACGCTGTAAAGCTTTTTCAAGAACAGCGCGAGGCGGTTAATCTGGTAATTCTCGATGTGATAATGCCCGGAATGAACGGCAAGGCCGTATACGATGAGGTCAGGAAAATTCATC
>JAQUHM010000078.1 GCA_028683595.1 Geobacteraceae bacterium
GGATACTCGGAGACAGTGACTTTGTTGACCGGATACTTGAGTCGGCCGACGAGGAAATGGAAAGACGAGTGCGCTATTGCCAACAAGGGGTTGATCTGGATAAGCTGGCCGAGATCGTGGCTGAGGGTCTCGGTGTTTCACCGGCTGAGTTCGAAGCGCCGGGAAGACAGCCGCACCGGGTCCAGGCTCGTAGCCTCTATTGCTATTGGGCTGCCAGGGAACTGGGGACTACGACGACGACACTGGCGAAACGCTTCAAACTGACTCAGCCTGCCATCAGTCTGGCTGTAAGCCGAGGAGAAAGGCTCGTCGCAGAAAAAGGATGGCGCCTTCATGATTGCTTGGGGTGAGGAGTTTTTATTATGGCAGGGGAAACTTATAAACTTATGGGCGTCCCCTTTGGTCTGACGAATAGATTTTGGTCGTATCGACTACACCATGGTAGATGGGACACTTCAGACATTTGAAATCAACACCAATCCCACCTTTCCCCGTTTTGACGGAACAGAGGATTCACGCTCCAGAAGGCGAGAGCTGGTTCGGCAGCAAGTGATTGAGGCATTGAGTGCCATTGATGACTTTCAGCTTTCGGGTGGGCCGATCAGATTTGTTCTTCCCAAGCCCTGCTTGCAACACCCCCGCGTACCTCGAAAGCTTTCAATGTTCTCGAGGATTGGTTGGTCCTTGAAACCAAGACGAAAATGAAAAATAGGTGACAAGGGGGTCACACATTGGGGTCTTCAGGGTTTAGTGCTTTACGAATGCAATAAATCAAGAACGCCCTGTCCACGTTTAAATTACTCCTTTGAGAGAGTCAAGCAAAGAGATAGTGCAAAACTGAAACTTATGGAATAAAAAATAGCAGTAAGGAGTTATCTATGCCTCCAGCTTCAAGGGTAACCGATATGCATACGTGCCCTATGCAGACGCCTGGTATACCGCCTATTCCTCATGTCGGTGGTCCCATTATCGGCCCAGGCGTTCCCTCAGTGCTGATAAATAGACTTCCTGCCGCGGTAGTCGGCGATGCTTGTGCCTGTGTCGGCCCACCAGACTACATTGTCACGGGGTCCTCAACCGTTATGATCGGTGGAAAACCTGCTGCCAGAATGGGGGATTCGACTGCGCACGGTGGATGTCTGGTGCTAGGTTGTGTTACTGTCATGGTGGGTGGCTAGAGTAGTCCCGATAATTTCAGTTCTAACGCTTCTTTGGGGGACATAACCATGCAAGATCTGGATGCCAGGATTACAATGCTTGAGGAAAGAGTAGATACTTTGGAATCGACTATCGCTATGTTGATGCAATTCTTTTCCATGGAAGGCAATAACCTGGCAATTGGGAATAAAGCTGGGCGACTCGAACTCAAAGCTGAGGAAGTTTCGATTGATACAGCAGGCGATATTTCCGTGACTTCCAAGGCTGACGTAAAAATTAGAGGGCTTACTATCGATAATAATGCCGATGCTGGTTTTACAGCGAAAGGTTCTGCCACAGCAGAGCTTTCGTCGGGAGGCGAAACTACCATCAGAGGCGCAATGGTAATGATTAACTGAAACACAGTACAATAGGGGACATTGATAGGTTATGAAGGTTATTCTGATGTGCACTGGAGAAACTATGCCAAGGCAACCGAGGCTGGACATCCCCGGCTTGGTGCCTCACGTTATGGCACGGGGCATAGAAGGCGGTAATATATTGAAGACCGGCAAGGCTTCCCCACACGCCTTGCCGATGAAATCAATAAGCCGGATGGGCCACGTCTCTATGCTTGGGATATAATAGGGCAGGTCTCAACATGACCCTATTTGAATTAACCATTGCTGGTATTCAGGAGGAAGGAAGAGAGAATGAAAATCCTGTGGATTCTGCATAGCTCAGGGCTTACCGGGGCAGAGCGTTCAGCATTGGAAGGTACTAAGTCACTCATTGAACAGGGGATTGAGACAGAGGTGGTTTTTCCTTCTGAAGGTCCACTTTTAACTATTGTTCGTGAAATGGGCATTAAGACGTTTATATTGCCGCACCATTGGTGGGTGAGTGATATGCCGCAACGGCTGAAGGTCCGGCTAAGAAACATTCTGAAGAATGTATTCAGCGCCAGGAGATTTGCAGTAATTCTGCAAGAAAGGAATGTTGATCTGGTTATATCCAGTACTGTTACATCCCCATTCGGTGCTTTTTTAGCCAGATTCGCAAAGATACCGCATATCTGGTTCCTTGAAGAATTTGGTAAAGCAGATCATGGATTTGACTTTGTTTTTGGAGACAAGCTCAGCTCTCTTATCATGAAAAACCTGACGACGCAATTCATTGTAAATTCTGAAGCCGTACGCTCCCATTACGGTCGATGGTTCACGCGAAAAAAAATAAGCCTTATCGATTATGCCGTAGAGGTTCTGGAGTTGCCACTTCCGGACTATCAGGCAAATGTAGCGGGAAGCGTTTTCCACCTTATAGTTGTCGGTACAATGATACCGGGCAAAAGGCAGGAAGATGCAATACGGGCGATTGATGAAGTGAAAAAGAGGGGGCTTGATGTCAAACTATCATTGTTGGGGCATGACTCGGGGCAATATGCGGACTATTTAAAAGACCTTGCGCAACACCTGGGTGTCTCGAAATATGTTGAGTTTCTGTCATTTTCCAAAAAGCCTTTTCAGGTAATGGCGGCTGCCGATGTGCTCGTTGTCTGTTCTAGGTGTGAAGCCTTCGGCAGGGTAACTGTAGAGGCCATGAAGCTGGGAATCCCGGTTATCGGCTCAGCGAGTGGTGGCACTCCTGAGTTGATCAGGAATGGCTTCAACGGCTTACTTTATTCACCATGTGATTATCTCGACCTTGCGGATAAGGTGGAATATCTAATTTTAAACCGTCACAAAATCGAAGAAATGGGGAGAAATGCCCGCATCTGGGCACGCGAACGCTTTACCCTGGAAAGATATCGAGCTTCACTTTCCGAGATTGTCAGCCAGGCCTTTCACGACTACAAACATTCGGCACAAAACAGTGTGAGAGGTTGATAATGAGTGCAACGTGTCCCCTTTTCCTGCTTTCCTTATCCGTAATACCTTTACAATTTGCACAGATAAATGGGGTCACCCGTTAGAAAATATGATTCAAGTAGCTCAAAATTCTCTTCTCAAGGGCTGATCCTTTAGCCTGTTATTCATTTTGTACAAGTCGAAGCAAGGCACTTTGACTACGAAGACAAGGATGTTGCATTACATTGGCTTATGGCTGGTAAATGAGGGCAGGTTTCAGTTCCCTGTTATCTCCGAACATCAGGAGAATTTCCAATGAAGACAAATGAGAACAACTCGATACTTTCTTCCGGCAGTTCAAGTTTTGTCCGCAAATATCTAACCGGCATTTTTCTGATCATCTGCCTGATTTTGTTGTCGATTTTTTGGGGGTTCAGTTACAAGGCCAGTTCACTTATCAAAAATCAGTTACACCAGCAAGGGGTTGCATTCTTTCAGGAAGTTGTGCTCACCCGTGAATGGGCTGCGAACCACGGGGGAGTTTACGTGAAGCTGGGCTCCGATGTGAAAATCAACCCCTACCTGCTGAAAATACCCGGGCTCAAGGTGGTGATCACGGATCGTGAGGGAGAGTGCTATACACTGAAGAACCCTGCACTCATAACCAGGGAGATATCGGAACTGGCAGTTCGTAAGGGTCTCTTCAAATTCAAGATCACGAGTCTTAAACCTCTTAATCCGGACAATAGCCCGGATCAGTTCGAACGGAAGGCGCTGACCCGGTTCGACCATGGCTTAAAGGAGTGGTCGACCTATGAAGATCAAGGGAATGAGGTTTTGTATCGCTATATGGCCCCTTTGGTCACCTATAAATCCTGTTTAAAATGTCACTCGGCCCAGGGTTATCGCGAAGGTGACATTCGTGGCGGCATCAGTGTCACCATCAATGCTACCGACATGATAAATCAACTCCATGAAAACAATTTGTTTCTGCTCATTTCCGCCATTGGTATTGTCGCCCTGATATTTGCAATTATCCGTTTCATATCGCAGGCGTTCATCAAGGAACTGAAACTGGCGGAACAAAAGCTGATTGAGATGGCCAGCCGTGATTTCCTGACAGGGCTTCTCAATCGCCGTGAGATGTATAACAGACTGGCCTCCGAAGTCTCCCGTGCAGGGCGCAATGATAAACCGCTTTCAGTTATCATGATTGATATCGACTTCTTTAAGAAGCTCAATGACACTTACGGTCACAGCATGGGAGACACAGTCCTGAAAGAATTGTCCTGCAAGCTTCAAGAAACCTTGCGAAAGTATGACATCATCTGTCGTTACGGTGGTGAGGAATTCCTGGTGGTAGCTCCTGATGCAACGAGTGATGAAGCAAGGAATCTTGCGGAAAGGATACGAAGCATAGCCCAGAAGATTGTTATCCCCTACGGTTCCAATGCAACACCGGTCAGTATCAGTATCAGTGCCGGCGTTTCACAGTATATAGAAGGTGAGGATGTCGAAAAAACTATATCCCGAGCAGATGCAGCGCTATACCGTGCCAAAGGAGCAGGACGTAACCGGGTTGAAGTTGCATAATGCGAAACTGCAAAAGAGCGGCAAATCATCCTAAGAGTGTACTTTTTCCTTTTGAGATAGACAAATGGGGATATGGATTGCAATCTTGCAAACTTAGGATAAGATTCCCACGTGCCACGCAAATGGATTTGGTCAGTAACGTCGCTATTGAGTTTGCACGATTGCAATCAGACCTTATGGAGTGGTAGATTTGAGAGGACCTATGAGCGATTCTATACATGACAAAGATGCTGAAAAACGAGACCGCATGGTCGCCGAAATGCGCCAGGAGCAGCAGGAGCGCCAGGCAGGATACCGGGAACAGGCGTTGAAACTTTTTCCGCCGGTTTGTGGCCGCTGTGCCCGCGAATTTGAGGGCAAAAAGCTTCGTGAGCTTACGGTGCACCACAAAGATTACAACCACGACAACAATCCCCCCGATGGAAGCAACTGGGAACTGCTCTGCATCTATTGTCATGAACATGAGCATACCCGCGATGTGCAGGAGGCCCGTAGCCAAGAAGATGCTGCCGCTGGAGCAAGCCGTCCTTCTCTGCAATATTCACCCTTTGCGGCTCTTGAGGCTCGGCTGAAACATTCCAAGTAGTACCCGTGCCCAGTTGAAGAGTTAAGGGATACGTATTGCAAGCATGTGAGTGCAAAAAACAATGGCAGGATCTGCTGACATTGGAATTATAATTAGTTTCCATCCGGAAACGGTCTTTTTTAGCCCTGACTGCGTCAATCATCGGTTTTGTTTGTGCGACGTACAGTAGTACGTCTCCGCACAATCCCTTGATTTTTTTGTCAGAACAAAAAAATCCTCGTTTCCAAATTGGAAACCGCTAGTTTCACATCCGGTGTTTCCGGATGGAAACTAATTACACGAGGCAAGCCATGCCAATTGCCGTATTCGATGCCATCAGGGGCAATATCAGCTCTTTTTTAGGCGGTGCCGCCGTAGAGCTGCTTCCCGGCGATACTGAAATGATGGCTGATGATAGTACCTTCAGCGAGATTGTTTCAATCGAAGAGCGTTCCTACTGTTTTGTTGCCCGGAGGGAGGCGCTGTCTTTTACCCGCGGCGAGACGCACTTCTGCAGGGAGCTGCTGACCGCCTTTTCGGGTATGTTCAGCGGTTTCCGGCAAGAAGGGTACACAGCCCATTTTCGTACAGCACTATTGGCTTCAATCATGGACATAACGGTGGCTCGCTCTCTTCGGGGCGACCACCGTAAAGGTTTCTGGCCGATTCAGCAACTGATACAGCTGTTGAAAAACCTCTCGTATCAACGCTACGAAGGCAAACCGGCTACGACCGGCTTCATCATTCATCGCACGACGGCCCCCTTGCTGCAAAAATTAGTACGGGAGCGACACCACACCCTGATTCCCCTGCAGCCGCATGAGGATATTTCCGCTGAATTTTTCAGCAACCCCTTGCCGTATCGCTTTGTCGACGGCACCAACCTCTTCTTTGTCGCCAATATCCAGATGCAGGTGACCGGTGTACTGCACACCTCTCCAGACGTGAAGCATAGCGACATTGAACGTCTTACTCAACGGGAAATCTTTTCCCTTGTCCGGCGCGCCGGACAAGGCGCATTTGCCGTGACGGTCAACGAGGCCTCCGAGATCGAGGTCCTGATGAGCACGGCCACACTTTTAGTGCGGCGCAAGGGTGCCTGGGTAATCTTTGATCCGGACATCTTCCGGTCGTTTCTCGCCGGAAGCATTGATGCAGAGTCCATCGATGAGCTGCTCTGGACGGTCTACGCCCTCTCCAAGGAACGGCATGGCACGGTAATCCTGATTTATAACCAGGGGGCGCGAAAACTGGCCCTGCTGAAAAAGGGTTCGGTGGGAGGTGACGATCCGATCAGCCGTCACCTGACAGATCATGTCAATAAGCGGACCATAGGTGATCTGAAAAAAGCCGGGGTTCTGTTGCGCATCCTCTCGGCCGACGGCATGACGGTTTTCAACAAGACTGGCCGGTTGATGGAGGCGGGATTTATCTTCGATACATCTTATGCCAGGGAAGTAGTAACCGGCGGAGGGCGGACAACGGCCGCCAGCGCCGCGTCCTACTTCGGCAAGGTCATCAAGGTTTCACAAGACGGTCCCATTGAACTGTACGAGGACGGGCGGCTGGTCTATCGTTTCGGGTAAGGGGATGCTTGATTATCCCACGAGTTACGCCATTACATACTTATCGGCTTGCTGCACCTCATGGCGTGAGAGGGAGTTGCGGTATGTATGATCAAAGAGTAGAGATTCTCACATCTTCTTCCGAATTGCCGGTTACCGACTCCTGCCTTTCCGGCAACGATGCCATCACCCTTCTGGGAATTATCCACACAGCCCTCTCCTGCGAGACAGAGGTCGATTTCAAGGCTCTCTTTCCGAAAATTCAGGAACTTTTCCCCTTTGATTTTGTGACAGTCTTGTCAGGACATGATGACGATAGATTCGGTGCTGTTCCGAGTTACTGTGTTAATGTCAGTTTTCCCGACGAATGGATGCGTGAATACATGACAAAAAAATACTTTATGGTGGATGCCATCTTAAAAGAGAATTTTTCCACCTACGAGTTTCAACACTGGTCCGTCGGCAGAAAGAGGCTTCATCGGTTGAAAGAAATCACATCGCTTGGTTTGGATTTTGGCTTGAGAGAATGCTACACCCATGGTTCACGACCTGCTGCCTTGGAAAAAAACGGCAGTATGTTCTGTTTTGCCAGTAAGATGATGGAAATGAGTCGCCGAACTGAGGGCATCCTGAAGTTCGTTGTTCCCCATCTCCATATGGCCCTTTCCCGCATTGCCGGAAACAAACTGCCGAATGCGGACTCGACAGTTCTTTCGCCCAGAGAAAAGGAAGTACTCGACTGGCTGAAACAGGGAAAAAGTTCCTGGGACATATCGGTCATACTTGATATCAGCGAAAGAACGGTCAATTTCCACGTGTACAATATCATGGGAAAACTCGGGGCAACAAACAGACCGCAGGCCGTTGCGGTCGCGGCAAGCCTCGGTCTGATCCGCATCGAATGAATTCCAGGATTCAGTAATAAAGGATCGGACATAGCCCCATTATCGGTTGGATATTTCCCTGAGATGTCTTTAGCAAATCAGTACCTGTAACTTGTGACTCCACCGACGTGTCCGCCGAAGCCTTGGCGAAGGCGGATGTCTTTAGCAAACCAGTACCTGTAACTTGTTACAGGTGCAAAATGTATCAATTTATGGAATCCTTCATCCAGAGTCTCGTCATTTGCTCTACGGCAATAACCAACATCCAACTTGAATGGAGGCTGAAATGAAGATTACCGTTATTAATGGGAGTCCGAAAGGGAAGGATGGCATCACCAACATAATGGTCAGTGCATTTTTGAAAGGTGCGCGGGAGGCAGGGGCGGAAACCGTTAACATTCTTCTGGCGGGAAAAGAGATCAAGCATTGCAACGGCTGCTTTGCCTGCTGGTTTGCCACTCCCGGTCAGTGCGTGATCACAGATGATGATATGGCGGAGGTACTGGCTCAAGGAGCAGGAAGCGAAATTCTCGTCCTGGCCAGCCCCCTGAAATACGCCAATATCTCTAGTATGTTGAAAGTATTCGTCGAGCGATTGTTGCCGTTTGCCAACCCTTACATTCTCAAAGACCAGGCCGGGGAGAACCGCCATCCTAAAAAGCTTCCGGAAGCGGAGTCATCTTTGTATCGTTCCAAGTTGGTGTTGATAGCAAATGGCGGACTTGGCCAACGGGAGCATTTCCAGGTGATTTCCCACTGGATCAAGAGGCTTGCCCTCAACAATCTCAGCGAAGTTATCGGCGAATTTTTTGTCCCACAGGGTCCACTGTTGGCCAACCCTCCGGAAGAACTGCGACCTGTTGTCGAGAACTATCTGCAGATTTTGGAGAGGGCCGGTTATGAAATTGCCACCAATAAAAGAGCTTCTGAGGCAACGGAAAAGCTGCTGGAGCAGAACCTGATTCCTGATGAAATCTACCTTCAACAGATTAATGGCTTCTTTGAAAGCCTGCTGTGCAACGTAAGTCACCCGTATGTGAAAGAGTGGGGAAACACACTCGCCTGACGGGACCGCTGAAGTATAGTGGGTGCGGAACAAATCGAGGGCTGACAAGGGGGCACGCTGGTGTTAGGGTATGTCTCTTTGTCATGTCAGCGAGTATGTTTTAAAGCGCTCTGGAGGTGGCGAGTCAACAGGAAAAAGAAAGCTGCGTTGCCGTGTCCAATATCGTTTCGGAAAACACCGCCCCAGACTGAGAATTCAGCTGGGGCGGTGTTTTTTCAAACATGCGTCATCTGTAAGGATCAGTTGCTTCGCGGTGCCAGCGAGAAGGTTGTGGAATTACCCCAGGTCCGGGATTGCCACATGTAATCTCGTACCGTCATCTTCTTTGCTGCGGGGGCAACAGAGACCACCTTAAAGGCCAGTTGAGTCGGGTCCTTCTTCGATACCGAACCTTTCATCGGGGAATCGACACGGATAACATTGAGACTGATGTCATTATCCGGTCCCGTATAGGTGTAGGTTCCATTGATGTGATCATTTCCATGGAAGTAAGCGACGATGTTCTTGTGTTTTTTGAGGAATGTCACCAGATCGCGCTGCTCGCTGGTGCTGGGAGCATCAATTGTCAGCAACCCGTTGGTGTCGGTATCGACCGATTGGTCTGCAACCATATTCTCGAACTTGTCCGTTGCGTTGATGTCATGGCTGCCGTTGGGGTTCATGAGGTGTTTTGTTTCAATGTCCGGTTGGTCATGGGTGAAGATGATAACGGGTGTTGTGGAGGGGACATTCTTTAAATCATTTTCCATCCATGCCCGGGCTACGCTGTCGGGCCACATGGTGATGAATTCATAGTGAACACCGTTGATGTCTTTGGAGAAGAATACTTTGTCCGTGGAATAGTCGTAGGAGTCCTTGGTTCGCTGGGTGGTGGGATTCATCATCAGATTGAAGATTTCCGCAATTGAGGTCGCGTCGCTGGTGGGGGTCATGGCCTTGTAGAAACCGATTGCGTCAGTGACATCATGATTGCCGGGGACGATATAGAGAGCGGCTTCTTTTCCGGTTTTGTCCTTGAGTTCGAGTCTGTCTATATAATCGGACTTGAACTGGTTCCAGGAGATTGCCGCACTCTGCACCTGGGTGTATCCTCCGCTGTTCGCCTCCATTCGGTTGGCGATGTCGCCGGTCTCCGCTACGAAATCGATGGCACCCACGGATTTGCAGGAATTGACGCCGGCATCATTGCAGGGGAGGGTGAGCCCCGGAATCGTGTTCATTACCGTGACCATCGCTCCGTTAACCTGCTGTGCGCTGCTGTAGCCATCAAAGGCAGTGCGTTTGATGCCATAATGGGCATCCGAAGTGAAAACAAACTGAGTCGTTGACTGATCGGAACTGCCGCAGCCGCTCAAGGCGAATAGCGTGGTCACCAGCATGACCGCCAAACTCCCTCTTCTTCTGACTGATCCTTTGTCCATGCATGATACTCCTCTCTTTATGTGATAATGCACCTACATGCTCAGCGATATACCTGTTCGTTTATAGCAAGGCGATAACACATTCAGGTTACAATGTTGTTAATGGCTAATGTCAAAGGTGTTTTTTATAAGATCTTTACATATTTGTCCGGAGGACTCGCCCTACGGGCAGCCTTTGCTGTCAACTTTTGCAGGCAAAAGTTTCTTGTCAGAACAAAAAAATCCTCGTTGCCGAATTGGAAACAGCTTGTTTCACATCCGGAAAGTCTTGGCAGGGAGCGGGTTGGAACTTCCCCGAAGCCTCTCGTAATCGGTCACCACCCGTTACACTGATCGGCTAATATGCTGGTTTCAGGCGGTTTTATTGCTGTTGCAATCGTGCAATGAAGCCGTACGAGAGACTCCTTGAAAGCCCCAACCCTCCACGGAACAGCACTTTTTCAGTTTCCGGATGGAAACTATTTAAGGGGAGGGGCGTAAAAGGTGAATTCAAGTCAGGACTGCACCACTTAGAGTGTTTGGCATAACTTCCTGTGGGGTCTGGTAGTTGAGACACTTTCCTGGAATAGAAAGGGGACAGAGGCAAGTTTTCAGGCATGTCCCCTTTTCGTATTTCCGAATTCTGCGGTTCTCGAGCAGGGAGTTGACGGTGTCGTTTGATATGGGAGAAATGAATAGTATCCTGGAGGTTGTGAGATTTTCATAAAGAAGGATGATGACAGCACGGTAAGGGATATAGGTGGAAAAAACGGGGTTCCGAGAATTGTGCAGATATGATTCTACATTGAGTTCAGGTTAGGTAAAAACCGGGATTAATGAGATAGCTTGATTTTAATGAAATTTGAGCATATGTAATCATCTTATGAATTATTTGTTGATGTCTCGGAACAAAAAAGTGCCGTGGATTGTCTAGTCAGCATAAACGGCAATCAGTGCAGGACGTATTCTTTTACACCATAAGGAGAATGAAATGAAAAAGTCATTAAGAGTGTTGTGTATTATCGCCATTGTTGCAATGGCAGGGACAACAGCCGCTACGGCCGACATGTCAATACCCGAGCCCCCGGAGCCGACTCTCATGGGTGCACCCTCAGCCGGACCTGACAATTATGAGCCCCGCGTACGTCAGCAGTGCAAAGATCTCACCGTTCAGTATGTCTGCGGAACCGAACAAAAGTGCGATTATCTGGAAGGGAGAGGCATGGTTTGCACCGAAGTTGAAAAATACTGCACCAGAACTGAGACAGTTTGTCCCTGAGGGCAGTTCCGTGCGGTCAGTGTTGAGTTTTCAGGACACGGTGCCCTGAAATTTTTACTTAAAAGGAGGATGCATTGAAAAAGTCATTCGCAAAAAAATCTTCGGTATTGCTGGCAATCCTCAGTGTCTTTTGCCTGAGCGGAATCGCCCATGCTGGCGATACACTTGGCGCACAAGAAGGTTTTACGTTCGAAAAAGTGCTGATAACTGCTGGTAATTACGATGTAGAGCAGTCTACGTCAACTAAAAGTGGTGATGGCGCGGCATGTTCCAGTAATGATGATTGCTCAAGCAAAGTTTGTGAAGGTGGCAGTTGCTGCACCGATTACGGTGCTACCTGTGACTCGAGTTCCCATTGTTGCGGACATCAAAGTTGCGGTGGCGATGGCACCTGTCCGAATTAAAACTTGGAGGAAAAGATAGGCGCATAGTATCGGGTCGTAATCAGAGAACTTGTCGCAATTTCAAATTTTATGTTTCCCTGCATAGCACAAGAAGGAACTACGCTGCTGCACTGGGCCAACTATTGTTGCTCAAAGGAACGGGTTAATCTGTTAAAGAAGCATGGTGCGAAGGAATGCTTGTTCAGTCATTTTATGGAGGGAATGATGGAAAAGACGAAAACTTTTTTCCTAATCGCAGTTTTTGCAGCCAGTGTATTGCTATTGTTCGCTGCGAATGGGGTTATTTCTACTCGAACAACTGCGACGGCAGCTGCTACCGGACCAGTGATGACGCCGGTAAAAATTGCAGCAGCTACTTCAGGTGCAACCAACCATGATCCACTGTTGCAGTGAGGCATCCACGCCTCCAGAAGATTCTGGCTTAAAGTGCAATTCCTTGCAAGCAGCGAAAAGTAATTAACTGTTAAGGAGGCAACAGAATGATAAAAGGTGTGTTGTTAATAGCGTTGGCAACGTTGCTGGTTTCCCCAATAGTCTCTTATGGCGAGACTAAGGAGAAGAAATGTGAAGAGAAGTGCCTTAGCCTCTGCTCAGATAAAGACGATAAAAGCCACGCAGATTGTATGACATATTGCATGAATCAGTGCATGCGTGACAGACTTACGGCCAACTACAATCTTTCGCCGAAGCAAAAATCCGGCCTCGATAGTACCAAACCCTGCGCTGAAACCGAAACTGCGACTGTGAATATAATGGTTGCTTCGGTTAGACGAAATCGTTTTGCCTATTAAAAGAAAAAATAGAAGGTGGACAAATAGAAAAAATCTGGAGGTGAGAGATGAATAGGCTGGTTCTTTTTACTGCTATTACCATTTGCCTTTTGTTCGTGATGCAGGCATCAGTCGCTTTGGCGGGCGAACTGGAGAAGAACCTTATAAGTGCGGCTCAGTCCGGACAAGCCGACGTTGTGTGCGCCTTGCTTGAGCAGGGCGCAAATGTGAATGGGAAAGGTCCTTATGGTGATACGGCGTTGAATGGGGCAATCAACGCCGGTCGTATGAATATTGTCCATATGCTTCAATCCGCCGGGGCGAGCCGTTAACCCCTGCCAGTCCGGGAAAAACAAATTATTAGGCCGCCCAATCTGCG
>JAQUHM010000440.1 GCA_028683595.1 Geobacteraceae bacterium
CCACAACCTCTTCGTCCCTTGGTGGGAGAGACTGGATAAGGAATCCTCCGGCAGCGGAAACCCGGTTGTCCGGTTCCACGAATACCCCCAGGCCGACTGCGGACGGGATTTGCTCCGATTCCGTCAGATACAGGGCCAGGTCCTCCGCGATCTCACCGCTCAGCAGTTGAACCATCCCTTGGTACGGGTCCTTCATCCCCAGATCCTTGGTTACGGTAAGAAATCCGGCCTTTCCCAAGGCCCTTCCCACGTCCAGCTTTCCGTCCGGGGTCAAGAGGTTGACTTCCGGGACTCCTACGCAGCCCCGCACCGCACCATTGCTATCCGCTTCCACGAGGATTTTCTTTAATGGACCGTTCCCTTCGAACCTGAGAGCGGTTCGCTGTCTCGTTTTGAGCAGGGCTCCCATGAGAGTTCCCGCGGTGAGTGCCCGGCCGAGTGCCGCCGCCGCAGTGGGCCAGGTGCCCTGGAGGACGCAGACCTCGTTGACCAGGCCGGTGGTAACACAGGCAAGGGCGTGTACATTTCCCGATTTCGTGATGATGCGAACAAGGTAGTCGTTCATAACAGTTCCGTCGTAAAGTTGAATTCAGATGTTCCTTCCATTGCGGCCCCCCGAATACAGGCATCCAGGACCCGTTTCCGAGTCTCTCCCGCTTCTCCGGAAAGGTCTGCGATGAAGGAGACGCAGTTGCTGTCTCTCAGCCTTCTTCGGTAACCGGAAATGGCGAATCTCCGGTCAGCAGTTACGGTCGTCAGACCGTCGCGGGTGGTAACCGTATATTCGTCGCCCCGATCGGAGACAAGGGGCGAGTCGCTGCGCACTCCCTTGATGACAATCTTGGAGGTAATCACCGGAACAGGGGCAAAGAGGAGCACCCGTCGTTCTAGTTCCAGGTTCGCCTTGAGTAGGCTCTCCATATTGGGAAAATCATCCTCCATGTACAGGGTCGCGGCTGTTGCGCCCCGCTTGTGCCAATGGAGGAGAGCCTGGCTGTTGAGGGAATAAAGCCGGTAATCGGTGCAGATATCCACTTCAAGACCTTGTAGCAGGGTGAAATGTGAGAGATTCGACACTTCGAAGCGGCTGAAGCCATGATGTGTCAGGAGTTCGACCGCCTCACGGTAAAAAGGCAGGTCTGCTTCAAATATAATGAAGGGGAGATGCCAGATGATTTTCTGCTCGCGTCCGCGCAGCTTTCCGGCAAATGCCTGGAGCTGATGGAGATTGGCTCTTGAGACCGAAAGTATGAGGGTATCGACGCCGTCCTGGTGCAGAAGATGAAAATCCCTGATGGACTCCACCCGGACGGTCAATTCGTCCCGATGATCACCCGGAGAATGGACTGTGCCGATAAGGCTTGCCAGTGCCGCCTCTTTCGCGCGACGCAGCCGTTCCTTCTTCCCGGTGAGAACCTTGCCTTCAAGGGTCTGGTACAGCGAGCGCCGGATTTCCTTCAGCAACGGGAGTGGAATGAGAACGGACGGGAATGCGGGGGCGCTCAGGGTTCCCAGCATAAACGCTGTATCGCCGCATTTTTCGAACTGGGCCCGCAGCACTCCTTCCATGTCCGTGGTACGGGACGGCTCAAGTGTGCCGAGCGGGTATTCTTCGACCCATTCCAGACCAGCGGCCCGTGCCGTGATCCTGAGGTTTTCTCCAGCCATGGCCAGGGTCAGATTGCAGCGAGTCTTCTGCCCTTTTCCGCTGCCCAGCTTTCGGAGGCAGGCGTTTTCGCTCATGGTGAAAGCTGTTTCGGAGGAAACCTTGAACACCGCATCGCCGACTGCAAAGGCAAAGGGAGCGGTGACGGTGACGAGAGACTTTTCCCGTGCCAACTTCACTGGTTTTCCAGCCAGGGAGATATCCTTGATCGTGAAAGCCTTACCCGCCTTATCGCTCTTGGGCTGGACCCGAACCCGGTCTCCCAAGTGGAGCCGGTCTTTGGTCTCGAAGGTAATTCGATTTTTCTGGATGGTCCTGATTTCGCCGAGAAAACGTCCGGTTGCGCCGCGCAAGCTGGGTATGGCGATATCAGTGGGCTGATGCGAGGCGAGAAAGCCGCGGGTCGGTACGCGACCAAAGGAGAGCTTCAGCAGTTCCTTTGCCTCGGCCACGACGTCGGCCCTTTTGGCGGGTGGCGCATCGAGAACCATACGGTAGGCGCCCACTACGCTTGCAACATATTCCGCGGATTTCATCCGTCCTTCAATCTTGAAGGAGGAGACGCCGGCGTCCACCAGTTCCGGCAGCATGTCGATACTGGAAAAATCATTGGGGGAAAAATAATACCCTTCCTTGCCCCGATAGCGATAGAGCCTGCGGCAGGGCTGGGCGCAGCGGCCGCGATTGCCGCTGCTGCCGCCGAGGAACGAGGAAAAGTAGCACTGTCCGGAGAAGGAGAAACAGAGGGCGCCGTGAATGAAACACTCCAGTTCCACGTTAGTCTTCCGGGCAATGGTACGGATTTCGTCGATGTGAAGCTCCCGGGCAAGGACCACGCGGGAGAAACCGAGGGTTTCCAGCTCCTGCACTCCCATGGAGTTGTGAACCGTCATCTGGGTAGAGGCATGGAGCGGCAGGTCGGGGAAATGGTCGCGGATCAGACGGTAGACCCCCATGTCCTGGAGGATAATCCCGTCTGGTTCGATCCCCGAGAGGGAAGAGAGGACATCGATCAGCTTGGGAAGCTCCTGCTCCTTGACCAAGGTGTTCAGGGTGACGTAGACCTTCCGTTGTTGCGAATGGGCATAGCCGACGATCTTTTCCATCTGCGGAAGGGAGAAATTTTTTGCCTTGGCCCGGGCGGAGAACTCCGTCAGTCCTGCGTAGACAGCATCAGCTCCCTTTTCCATAGCGGCAAAGAATGCTTCCAGGGAACCGGCTGGTGCAAGAAGCTCCGGTTTACGTGTTTTTCCAGCATTTTCAGTCATCTGCACAGAGTATCCGAAGGGAGGGGAGGGCGTCAAGAAATGAATGCATGCACCAGCCTTAGTCCGGTATCCCCGCTTCGCAAGGGACTCCCGTTTGACAGAGTCCGCAGCCGGGAGTGGAGACGCCATACAG
>JAQUHM010000441.1 GCA_028683595.1 Geobacteraceae bacterium
CTGCATCATCAAGTGCTCACAAGTCTATGTGGATAAAGACGGTAAATACATTACCTCCGGTTTTGAATACGAAACCATTTGGGCATTTGGTGCCAACGGACTTATTAAGGATCTTGATGATATCGCCAAGTGCGACTGGGCAATGGATGACATAGGAATTGATTCGATCGAAGGAGCCGTATTGATCAATGTTGCCATGGAAGCCGGTATCCTTCCATGGGGGGACGGAAAAGAATCATACCGTTTAATCGATGAAGAGATCCGCAAGGGTACGCCACTCGGTCGCATCTTGGGCAACGGGGCAGGTTCCGTCGGCAAGACCTACGGATTGACCAGAATTCCCGTCGTGAAAAACCAGGCAATCCCCGCTTATGATCCACGTTCAGTGAAAGGGATTGGAATTACCTACGCAACCACTACAATGGGCGCAGATCACACTACCGGCTATGCAGTGGCAACAAATCTTCTCAAAATTGGGGGCTTTGTTGATCCTCTGCAGAAGGAAGGGCAAGTAGATCTTTCGAGGAATCTACAGATTGCGACCGCAGCAGTGGACAGTACTGGACTTTGTCTCTTTGTCGCTTTCCCTGCACTCGATGTTCCCGAAGCATTTGCGGCAATTTACGAAATGATCAATGCTCGTTACGGACTGAGTCTGACTGGAAATGATGTAGTTGAGCTGGGCAAGTATGTTCTCAAGACTGAACATGCATTTAACCAGGGAGCAGGCCTTACCAATGCTCACGATCGTTTGCCCGAATTTTTCGAAGAAGAGCTTCCTCCGCACAATGCTGTATGGGATTTCGATGGTGAAGAGATAGATCAGTTCTGGAACTTCTAGACTAACGGATTCGGTTCTCCCCGGAGACGTGCCTCCTTATTCATTTAGAAATACGTTTCCGTTCTGCGGGCGCCGCTGCCCCGGCGCCCGCTCTTATTTCAGCCTCCGCGACTTGTATGATCTGTTAATGCCCTTTCGCCGCGGGTGTTCGCAACCATACACCCATTAAAGGAAATCCTGCGAGTAAAAACCCCAAGATATTGGATTCTCGATGAGATTTATTGTCAATACGCTCGTTATATGGTGTAAATTATCATGTAAGTCAAGGTCAACTATCCTTGCAATATTAATTGCTTATTAGTCAACCGTAAGCAAGGTGACACTTTTTGAATAAGGACATCTGTTAAAAATAGATTTTGCTTATGTAGCTGCTTATTGACAGTTAGTAATCTCATATCATACATATGCAATAATTATTGCATATGTATGATATTTTTACACTTCTTAAGTGCTCGATATGTCATATGTTTTATCACTCACATGGTAATATCTGACATATCGTTGCATGTAACTTGATTTAATGTCTCATACTGTGTTTAAAAACGCTTCTGGTTATTGCAAATCAATAAATGGCACACCTTATGCTTGTCAATACCATGATTCTCCATGTTCCTGTTATAGGGCGGGTAACTAATACCGCCCACTTTTTACCGCATTGCCATATTAACTGACTACTATATTTAACTAACTCATGTTAGCACATGTTAACTCCAATATTGTGACATTATATTTGTATAAACCACCATTTCCTGTTATGAGGGACATGATTTACTCCGATACTGGGGGACTACGATATAGCATAATGCTATGCAGAGCCTATAACTGCTTTTTGCAAAGGCACAAAATCATCAAAGGGATATCCATGGTTCAGGTAGCACTCCTGGAATCGGCTTCAGTTACGTACCGTATACATGGAAAAACTGCCAACATCGAAATGGCTGTGAACAATGTGATTACCTTAAATACTCTTGATTACGGAATGCAATGCTTAGCAGATCATTCCGTAATCTTCGATGATGAGGATACCGCAGAAAGAACCTTGCGGCTATTTAAGGAAAAGAGTTGTGTCCGATCTCATAGGTGGTCAATCCCCGCAGAAGATTGCTCAACTGGCCGGTATATTGCCAATCGTAAGGATACGGCGGTTCAATTTGCTGCTGATCAGCTGGAATTTGGCGGAGTGAGAGAGCGGGGGGGCGGAGGTAAACTACACGATGTATTCTAAAGAATATCAAAAAAAACTCGTTTCGGCTGAAGATGCAGTAAGGACTGTCAAATCCGGAGACTGGGTGGACTACGGCATCTGCGTGGGCCATCCGGTAGCAACAGACAGTGCTTTGGCGGCCCGCGCGTCAGAACTGACTGATGTCAAGGTCCGGGGCGGGATAACCATGTGGATGCCTGAGATTCTTACCGTGCCGAACCCTGGAAAGCACTTTTCCTGGAACTCGTGGCACTGTACCGGTTTTGACCGCAGGATCATCGAAATGGGTTGTGGCTATTACAGCCCCATGCGCTATTCGGAACTGCCGAAATTGTACCGTGAAAGCGTGGGAACCGTGGATGTGGCCATGTTCCAGGTTGCTCCCATGGATGAACACGGGTACTTCAATTTCGGGCCCCAGGCTTCCCACCTGATGGCGGTTTGCGAGCAAGCCAAAGTAATCATCGTGGAAGTCAACTTGAACATGCCGCGCTGCCTAGGAGGATTCGAGGAAGCGATACATGTTTCCCAAGTGGATTACATTGTGGAAGGGGACAATCCACCTCTTGCGCAGTTGCCGTCAAACGAACTTACCAATGTTGACCGCAATGTTGCGCAAATGATTGTGGAGGAAATACCCAACGGAGCATGCCTCCAACTCGGGATTGGCGGCATGCCCAACGCCGTGGGGTTGCTGATCGGCGAATCCGGTCTGAAGGACCTGGGCGTGCATACTGAGATGTACGTGGACGCCTTCGTGGATTTGACAGAACAGGGCAAAATCAACGGAACGCGAAAAAACATCGACCGATTCCGACAGGTGTTCGCTTTTGGCGCGGGAACGCAGAAACTCTACGATTTCATCCATGACAATCCAAGTATTCAGAGCTGTCCCGTAGACTATATCAACGATCTCAACAGGATTGCCATGATCGACAATTTCATATCCATCAATAATGCCGTAGAGATAGACCTGTTCGGCCAGATTTCTTCCGAATCATCCGGGG